>JBKEAC010000041.1:0-93498 GCA_047971925.1 Mangrovibacterium sp. | reverse complement strand
TCCTGTATTACAAAAACTGAATTCAGTTTTCACCAGATAGGAGTCCTGTATTACAAAAACTGAATTCAGTTTTCACCAGATAGGAGTCCTGTATTACAAAAACTGAATTCAGTTTTCACCATAGAGGAGTCCTGTATTACAAAAACTGAGTTCAGTTTTCACCATATAGGAGTCCTGTATTACAAAAACTGAATTCAGTTTTTACCATATAGGAGTCCTGTATTGCAAAAACTGAAGTCAGTTAAGGATTACATGTTACAATTCAAGCCGAAAAATCGTCAAGATAACTCTTAATCATTCTAAATAACGATGTGTATTTTGCATTATTCAAATGATTTAGCAAATAAAATGATAAATATTTTGCCGAAAAGTGTAAAAACTTGCTCGAAAGTATATGTATGTATATGACGACCGGTCGGATTTTAATCGATCGTCTTTCATGTTTTTATTTTCTTCTCAGATGAAATTTTTTAAAATTTAGAATTATGACAGTTATTCGTAAAATGACCAAAAATTGCACAAGCTTTGATTTCGGCATGCAGTGTTCCATGTTCAAAAATATCTCATCATGCGATGTTGCAGGTATGTAATAATCACGCATGGCAATCAAAAAAAACGGTGGATAGCCGTAACGTAGAAACGCATTGCATGCGTCTCACCTCGTGATTGCGGTTCGGGGTTTATGAAGTGGAGGGTGAGATTGTGGTATGGGTGGACCCGCTTCATGAACACTCTGTGTATTCGTTCATTTACTTACCGTTAGGTGCGTGAGCGATTGCAGCGAAAATCCTTTTAAGTGGGCTTTGGTTCTCGCCCACTTAAAAGATTGCAGCGGAAAGCGCGACGGCATGGCGGGGGTACAGGGGTGGGCAAATGCCGGCACGCCCAAAGAAATTGTCTTTCAAACACATTTGCTCATGTCGGAAATAAAACATAACATTGCAGAAATTAAAATCGAAATTACTTCATTCAATTCAATTGCTTGTTGATTGATTTGTGTTCAACTTTATTATTGTCATGAAATATCAAGAAATAGAAACCGAATTAGAACTCATTGAACTACTCCAAAACTTTCCACTTATTTCTAACTATGCATTTCAAAATGTTGACTTTCTAAAGCACGAAAGTTTTCTGATTGGAAAAAAATTTGAAGATTGTATTTTTCTTGGGTGCCAACTTCCCAATAGCATTGGAGGAATTCTTCCTAAAGATAATCTTGTTTTTCCGATGATTGATATTCCGTTTAATCCCTATTTAGGGAACCTTTATACACGAGAAACACTTCTAGGTGAATATATCGAAGGGAAACCTGAGAGCTATGAAAACACGCTCGACAAGCGGATTTATAATCATTTTTTGAAAGAAGGTAAAATAGCTATCGACATTAAAGAAACTTTATCTCGCCGCTTGCACGATCACGCGATTACCGATGCCCTCTATGATTTCATTGAGAACTATGATGAGAAAAAAATTGTAGCAATTATGGGTGGACATGGTCTTTCACGCTCCGACAAAGACTTTGTTGAAATTGCTTTAATTAGCAAAAGGCTCACCGAATCGGGATATCTGATGATTTCAGGAGGAGGACCTGGAGCTATGGAAGCAACTCATGTGGGAGCTTGGTTTGCGGGAAAAGATGATTCGTTGATGCTCAAAGCTATTGATAAGCTTGCTGAGGCACCAATTTACAATGATTTTTTGTGGCAAGACAAAGCATTTCAGGTTATCAGAGAAAATCCCGACCCAATTTATGAAAGCATTGGCATTCCAACATGGCTCTATGGACATGAGCCCCCCACTCCTTTTGCAACAAAAATAGCAAAATATTTCGCTAATAGTGTGCGCGAAGATGGACTGCTCACGATTGCAAAAGGCGGAGTAATCTTTGCTCCTGGAAGTGCCGGTACCATTCAAGAAATTTTTCAGGAAGCCACTCAAAATCATTATTTAAGTTGCGATTATGCTAGCCCAATGGTTTTCTACAACACAAATTATTGGAGCAAAGAATATCCTATTTATCCTCTACTTGAAAGCTTATCGAAAGAAGGAAAGTATAGAAATTTGATTCTTTCTAAATATGACAATCAAAATGACATTGTGAATGAAATTTTCAAATTCACAAATTCGTTTAATAATGCTCTTTAATATTATCATCAACCTTTTTCTTGTGCTGAAAGAAATTGGCATTACTAAATATTTTGCATTTAATGAATATAAATTAGAGTAAAAACGTTTCATTTTTCACTGATTTTTTATCTTTGTAGAAATATGAATCAAGAATAAAAATTACACAATATTATGGCTGAGTTTATATACCAAAAACCATTTCCAATCCTGAAAGATACTACCCAGTATCGCCTATTGACTAAGGATTATATTTCAACTATCGAGTGCGATGGTAGAAGAATTTTAAAAGTTGACCCTAAAGGGCTTGAGCTCTTGGCGCAAGAAGCGATGGCAGATGTTTCTTTCTACTTGCGTGCGGCACATCTACAAAAGTTGCGTTCCATTTTAGAAGATAGCGAAGCTAGCGACAACGACAAGTTTGTAGCACACACCATGCTTGTGAATCAAGTAGTGGCAGCCGAAGGCGAGCTTCCAACTTGCCAAGACACTGGAACTGCAATTGTGATGGGCAAGAAAGGCGAGAATGTTTACACTGGAGCGAATGATGCTCTTCATCTTTCTAAAGGAATATTTAACACCTATCAAGATAGAAACTTGCGTTATTCACAGGTTGTTCCTTTCGACATGCTCACTGAGAAAAACACAGGTAGCAACTTGCCAGCTCAGATAGACATATATGCAGAAGAAGGTAATAAATATGAGTTTCTATTCATGACAAAAGGAGGAGGCTCTGGCAATAAAACCTATTTATATCAACAAACAAAAGCGTTGCTCACCGAAGAAGCTTTGACGAAATTTGTAAAAGATAAAATTAAAGATTTGGGAACTTCGGCTTGCCCACCATATCATTTAGCTTTTGTAATTGGAGGAACATCGGCAGAGGCCAATCTTGCAGCTGTGAAAAAAGCATCGGCAGGCTACTTTGATCATCTACCAACGGCAGGTAATGAAGGTGGACAAGCATTCCGTGATTTGGAGTGGGAAGAGAAAGTGTTGAAAATTTGTCAAGAAAGTGGCATTGGAGCTCAATTCGGTGGAAAATATTTTGTTCATGATGTAAAAGTTATTCGCATGCCTCGACATGCAGCTTCTTGTCCTGTTGGATTGGGTGTGAGCTGTAGTGCCGACCGAAACATCAAGGCTAAAATTACCGAAGATGGCATATACCTAGAACAACTAGAGAAAAATCCTCGTCAATTTTTACCCGCTAGTTCGCCATTAATGGCACCTGCTGTAGAAATTGATTTAGACAGGCCAATGGATGAGGTTTGTGCTGAGCTTTCGAAATATCCAACAAAAACTCGCTTAAACTTACGTGGTACTTTAATTGTGGCTAGAGACATTGCTCACGCTCAAATTAAAAAAATGATTGATGAAGGCAAACCAATGCCTGAATACATGAAAAACCATCCTGTGTACTATGCTGGACCAGCAAAAACTCCAAATGGCATGCCTTCTGGAAGTTTCGGACCAACAACAGCTGGACGCATGGACCCTTATGTAAATGAGTTTCAAAAACTCGGTGGTTCAATGATTATGGTTGCAAAAGGAAATAGAACTCAGCAAGTGACCGATGCATGTAAATCAAACGGCGGATTTTATTTAGGTTCAATTGGAGGACCAGCTGCCATTCTTGCCAAAGAAAGTATTAAATCGGTAGAAGTAGTTGATTTCCCCGAATTGGGCATGGAAGCTGTTAGAAAAATCACCGTGGTGAACTTTCCTGCCTTCATTATTGTTGATGATAAAGGAAATGACTTTTTCAAAGAAGTTATGTAAATAATATAAACACTTAAACGTTTTTAAAATGCTTACAAAAAAAATGCTCGGAGCTCTAAATGAGCAAATCAATGCAGAACTTCATTCTGCGTATCTCTATCTTTCTATGTCAACTTGGTTAGAAGCTCAAGGACTTAGCGGATTTTCTAACTGGATGCGAGTGCAATATGAGGAAGAAACGGCTCATGCCATGAAAATATTAGATTATGTGCAAGAACGTGGAGAAAGAGTTCTTCTTACTCCAATTGCTGCTGTTGATCAAAATTTTGATAGCGTGCTCGCTGTGTTTGAAAAAACTTTAGCTCACGAAAAGTTAGTTTCTTCTTTAATCAATAATCTTGTTGATATTGCAATTGAAGAAAAAGACCATGCAACACGTAGTTTCCTACAATGGTTTGTTGATGAGCAAGTGGAAGAGGAATCGACTGCAAGTGCAATTCTTGATGACTTACGTTTATTAAATGGCGAAGGACATGGAATTTTCACATTAAACAGAGAGTTTGCAACTCGCAAATTTAATACGCCTGAATAATTGCAATTCCATTGCAATAGTTATAAAAAGGGGTTTCCATTTTGGAAACCTTTTTTTGTTAATAGAAGCACTAAAAAAACAAATCAATTAAGAATTGAATAAATAATTCTGCAATTATCAACAATAAGAAAGCAGTTGTCTATATTTTTTTATACTTTTATCAAATCTCAACTGACTAATGTCGTTGGTTTGAAAGGATAGCTTCATGGCACATGCATTTCGAATAAAGGCTCGAGCCGAAGGAAGCCAAACATATTTCAAAGCTAAATTCATCAATAAAAATGAACTAAATAAAAAAAAGCAGATGAAACACGATATAAATACCGCTTGGAATTCCCTCATTGAATTAACACAAGAGTTTACCCCAAACGACAAAGCACTATTGGATAAAGCATTCAAATTTGCACATAGAACTATCGGGGAAAAGGAAAACGCTCTCGGAGAAAACTTTATGGTTCATGCCATTGATGTTGCGTGCATCGTTGCTCGCGAAATTGGTTTGGGAGTAGATTCTATACTTTCATGCTTGTTGCACAATGTTCCCTATCTCACATCTGATCATAAATCAAGCATTGATGATATTGAAAATGAATTTGGAATCTATGTAGGCACCATTCTTCGAGGAATGGGTAAAATCAATCAGTTAGGAACCGATACAGTTGAGCTTCATCCTGAGAATTTTCGTAAACTCATGCTCGCTTTAGCAGGTGATGTGCGAGTTATATTAGTTAAAATTGCCGACAGATTGAGTGTGATGCGCCATTTAGAACATGCAGACACCTCATTACAGAAAAAGATTGCATCAGAAACAGCTCTCCTCTATGCTCCCCTCGCTCACCGCATGGGGCTATATAACATTAACTCGGAATTGCTTGACTTGTGTTTAAAATACAATAATCCGAATGCCTATCAATTAGTTTTTAATCGTCTAGAAGAATCTCGCCTTGAACGCGAGCTATTTGTGGCAGAATTTGTAAAACCTATTGAGAATAAACTTCAATCTAAAGGGTTCAAGTTTAAGATGAAAGCACGTACAAAAGCAGTCAATTCAATTTGGAAGAAAATGGAGCAATCGAAAATTTCATTTGATGAAATTTTCGACATCTTTGCCATTCGAGTAATTCTTGATTCATCACCTGAGAATGAGAAATCTGAATGTTGGCAAGTTTATTCAATTGTCACCGATGAATATCAAGCAAATCCGAAACGCATGAAAGACTGGATTTCTGCGCCAAAGGAAAATGGCTATGAAAGCTTGCATGCCACAGTTTTTGGTCCACATGACAAATGGGTAGAAGTGCAAATTAGAACAACTCGCATGGATGAAGTGGCAGAGAAGGGAGTAGCAGCACATTGGAAATATAAGGGCGGAGCAGGTGGAGCAAATATTGAAAAATGGTTAGCAGGAGTACGTGAGATACTTGAAAATCCCGATATCGATGTTGTTGATTTCATTGATGAGTTTAACACTGATGTTTATGCCGATGAAATATTTGTGTTCACTCCTAAAGGTGATTTAAAACGACTTCCAGCAGGAGCTACATTGCTTGATTTTGCATATGAGATTCACTCGGGTGTGGGCGATAAATGCGTTGGAGGTCTTGTTGATGGTAAAAAAGTTACTTTGAAACACAAACTTAAGAATGGTCAACAAATCAGTATCGATACATCTAACAATCAAAAGCCCAAACTTGATTGGCTTGATTTCACCATCACTAGTAAAGCTCGAAATCGCATTAAGGCAAGCCTAAACGAAGAACGCAAACGTGAAGCTGCCAATGGCAAAGAAATGCTCTGGCGAAAACTCAAGAACTGGAAAATTGATTACAACGATGAATTGATTCGCCTACTTCTAAGGCATTATAAGCTTAAACTTGCACAAGACTTATATTACGATATCTCAACGGGAAAGATTGATACGTTAAATATTAAGCAACTCATTATTCAAAAAGAGGAGGAAAAAGATTTAAAGGTGCCTCAATTAGTTCAAGAAGAATTGCAAGAACATGAGCTAAATGATTTAAAATTCAATGGAGATAATGATTATCTAATCATTGACAATAATATCAAGAATGTTACCCACAAGCTTGCCCCCTGCTGTAATCCGATTTTAGGCGATGATATTTTTGGGTTTGTTACAATTAAGGAAGGAATTAAGATCCATCGCAAAAGTTGCCCCAATGCGGCTCAAATGTTTGAGCGATACCCTTACCGAATTATTCCAGCTAAATGGCGCGGAAATGAAAGTAACAGTTCTTTCCAAGCCACCATCAAAATATCAGGAATAGATGAAGTTGGCATGCTATCTCAAATATCATCGGTAATGGCAAAAGATGCTGGTGTTGCCATGCGTTCTGTTAATATAGATAGTTCTGATGGTGAATTTGAGGGTACAATACGTATCTATGTGAAGAGTATTGACCACTTGGGAATGGTTATTAAAAAAATAGGAAACATTAAAGGAATTAAGCACGTTACTCGATCGGATTCCTAATTTACTGTTCTAAAACAATAGTTTTTAAAGTATCCATGTACATGTTTTAAGAAATAAACACTAAGTATAAAAACTTAACTGTTTTTAACCGTACAAAGTATTGACATTGTCAAAATAAGCCATATCTTTGTACTACGTTTTTTTCATAAGTTTAGGTTTAGTTAGGTTAGTTAATGAGAAAAGGTGGTTTGCGTAAGCAGCCGCCTTTTTGTTTTTTATAGCTATATTGAATTTAGTGGGTAATGAATTGTTGAATTGTGCTTGCTTGGTTAATTCTGCAAGGCAATCCAACAATGACCAAATGGGCGTTCCGTTGAAAGACGCATTGCATGTGGATTCAATTAAATAATTAAATGCTCCAGAACTCGTGCGCCAAGCTTCGATTAAATGATTAAAGACTGTTGAAAGTGCGTTGAAAATGCGTTGAAAGTGTATTTCAATCACATCCTCCTCTAAGTTAGGTACAACTAAAGAGTCAAATTATTCTACCCCTTTTTTTCGACATAGATCCTGTTTTTTATAGCTATATTATAAATGCCTTCCATAGTGCATTAATCATTCGATTTAGTTCGGTATATTAAAGGATAGTAGCAATTGGAGAGATGAGGATACAAAAAAAAAGCTAGACCCTAGTCTAGCCATGCCAAAGCACTTTCTGCTACAATATAATTTTCTACTATGATTGTTTCAAACGATATTCGATACAATCTATTTACATTAGATACATTATACTCCACCCCTCATCGATGATATAGCTGAGAAGTGGAGTATAAAAAAGATCTATTCTTCAAACAACTCATTTAGAGCTGCAAAATAATCTTCATTCCACCCCTCAACAATATTCTCATAGGCTTCATCTGGAATATTAGTTTGCTTCACTTCCATGCTTGTTCCCCCTTTATTAGGGTGCAATTTAATTGTTACAATCGACTGTTCCATTTCTCCGAAATACCACTCCTGCACAATTTTTTTATCCTTTTCAAATTCGATATTTTTACCACAAATTGCACCATCCCACATTTCAAATTCAGAACCAGCAATGGTTTCCATAATACAATCTTCTCCAGTCCAAATCTCTATCATGAGTTTATTCGTCAGAGCATTATAAACATCTGAAGGTTCTGCATCTAACTGAAAATAGGCTTTAAATTCTTTCATTTTTTATTTTGTAATTATTCGTCTTTTATTTTGCACTCTATCTAGCTTATAAACAAATCCCAATGAAAGAAATTCTTTAAACTGCCATTTAGCCTTATAAATAGCTTCCCCACTAGAATCAACTCTTCCCGTGTCGAATGTCACATTATCATCATACAATAGATGTAAGATTAATTGAGCTTTTAAAAAATCATTGATTTTAAAATCGATTGTGTTTTCCCAATTGATATCGTAGTAAGTCAATAAACTCTGATAATCCAAGAACATTTTATATTTTGTTTGAAAAGAGATATTTTCCATCACCTTTTGAGAGTATTTCACATCGATGTTAAAACCTATATCCCAGTAGCTTTTCTCATTTTCATCAATCCCATATTTTGTTTGGTCGTAAATCGATGTATCTCTCACGGAAACACTTTTCATTGTCAAAGGTGAAACAAATACCGATAAATCGCCATCCTTATAATCCATACCCAGTTTAAAAAGTGTTCTCAAAGGAGCAAGAAATCCAGATTTAGGATTATCTCTATCGGGATAATTATAGCTATTAAAAAGCTGTGTTTCTAAATCAACCTCCATCGAATAATACCATTTTTTCACGGCTTGTAATCCAAAATTAGATATAAGTTCAAATTTATCCTCATTCTTTTCTAAACCATCTTCATTCGTACTAATCCATCCATTTCTCATATCAATAGAATTGCTCCACGTAATTCTATCCAGATTATAATTTGCATATCCTTTAAAAGTTAGAAGACCTGCCAAAGATGTTTCTCCACCTTTCACCCAGTTTTTAAGATATGTTTGATTTAGTCCTGCATTAAAAGCCACGCCATATTTCCAAGGAGTAACTACTTCATATCGGTCGCTAAAATTACTCAATTTGTCATTCAAATTCACTTGTGCAAAATCGGCTTCTTTATGCTTTCTTTCTTTAAAACGATTCAGCGTCACTCCATCATCAATAAACAACATGAACGAATTTCTATCTACAGCAAATGCACGCACACCAAGAGAATCACGCTGTTCATTTTTAATAAAAAACCTTGATGTATAGGCTTCAGCATTACTCATGCGAATTTCGGTTGAATCTTCCATCGAATTATGAATCCAAATAGATACCTGTTCTCTATCGACATAACTGATTAGTGTGTTCAAACTTTCACTCACAGTTCTATTGGCATACGCAATAGATTTTTCATTATAATCTTCTAATGCCAAACGATTCTGTTTATCTAGCTTTTGAATATACTTCTGCTGTTCGCCTTGCGAATAATTTTCAACCACTTGCTCACAATAGAGAGCACTCACCGAATCCTCCACATGTTTCAACTTTTCCGTATTATATTTTTGCCGTGCAGTTTCTAGAATTGAAGTTCGAATGCTATCCATCTGTTGCAATTTTTCGATTTCTTTAGTTGTGAGTTTGTTTTGATTCATTTTCACATCTAAATTTTGCAAACTGTCGGGCAACACAACATAATTTGACTCAAGGAGCTTATATGTCTCACTGGGTGTCAACAATCCTACATTTAACTGAGCTTGTTCAATCAATGCTCTTGGAACTTTAATATCGTTTTTATTTAAACTATTTCTTACTGCACGATCAATCTTCAATAATTCTTCCTGACGTTTTTGAGAGCCCACGTAACCAGGAGCTTGCAAACTATCCGACATGTTTTCAATTGTTCTGAAAAAATAACGACTATCGCTTGCTTGATAATCTTTCAAACTTTGCAATATGGAATCTACTCGTTGATCTTTCATATAATGAACCAGACTCCTCATCTTTACTGACAAATCATAATTTTGAGGATACCACTCATTATACTTCTGAAGATAATAATCTATATTATCAATACTTGATTTTATTGAATCTTTCTGTGCAACTTGAGCAAAAATCGGTCCATTTAGCATTCCTAGAGAAAGGAAAAAAATTCCTACAAATATTTTTCTTCTAATTAAATTCATAAACTTTTTATTGATTATTCCACGTTTTATAAGGATTCTTTGCTAAATATGAATTGTGATATCTAGCATCGTCTGATATCTCTTGATCAATCCAATCGGGTATTTTTATAAGTTCGTCTTCCGACAATAGTTCACACTCAGCAATTCTAAGTCCATCATTATCTCCTAAGAAAACATCAACTTCCCATTTTTTCCCTTCATATTGATATATATGTCTCACTTTAGAAATCAGCGCATCTTCTGCTAACATTAACAACTGCTTTCCTTCTTCAAATGGAATTTCATATTCAAACTCTAATCTCGATATTCCCGTTGTTTTTCCTTTCACAGTGAGAAAAGCTTGTTCATTTGCCAATCGAATACGGATTGTGTTATGAATTCCACTCGACAGATACCCTTGAGTAATCTTAATCTGCTCAAAACTATTAGGAATAAAATCTTCCTTCAATCTGAATTTTCTTTCAATTTCTACACCCATAAGTCAATTCTTTCACCTACTAATAATTTCATATTCATCATCTGTACTGATTCCTTTAAGCCCGTCTCGGCTAAAGTATTTTTCTAGATTCCCTTTAAACTTCACAAAATACCCTAATGATTCACCTGATGTTGAGCTAATGCCTAGTATCGACCTAACGTTTGCACTCGACGCTTGCAACTCAACAAACAACATTTTAGTTATATCTGTTTCTCCTGCTTTTGACGCGATAGCTACATTGGAATCCTCTGCTTCAAGATAATTGGCTGTTACTGTTGATGAACCTTTAATAAATCCAACAATAAACCCTTCAACCCAAGCTTCAGAAGAATCTTGAATAAGTTTTGCTTCTTCCACCGTATATGGATTAAGCTCCCCACCCTTCTCATCGGTTGAATTTCCATCGGTTATTTCTCCATCATCAATGTCCCAATCTATATTATAGGAACCCAAAGAGGAATCAACAATAATTTCAAACCCTGCATCCCCCGTTACCATGCTTGCACCTTTATAATTAAAATTAATCGTTACTTCTACACCTCTAGGAATAACATCAGTAGTTGTATATGTTTTATATATCTTTTCATCATTCTCCGTATAGCTTAATGTGATTTTTAATTTTTTTCCTCCTTCCACATAAATAGCTTTATTTGATGAAGCATCAAGTGTTATACCCGATAAATTAAATTCATAATCTGGATATGCCAAGCAAAATTCATCGCTAGGTAGCAGTTGTACTTTTGAGGTTAGCAAGTTTGCTGTTATTTTAACACTCGTCACCTCATCAGCTTCAATTATAAAACTTGATTCGCCATTGTACACCCAAAACTCATCGGTTGTAGGATAAGGAAAATCTTCAGGCGCTTCGCTAAAAACTTTCACTTGATATTCCCCTGGAGTCAATGTTACTCGAGTAGCCATTTCTCCAAAAACTTTCGGATATCCGGCAATCACATTCCCATTTTTATTATAAATGTACACTAAAAATTCTTGCGAATCAATACTCCTTTGTTGCACAACTGTACTCAGTTCTTGAAGAGATTCGATAGAAGCAGCCAATTCAAAATATCCATCGCTAACTTGAGCACTATGCTTCGACTTACAAGCTGCAAATGCAAGCAATATGGTCAGTAATAATATAAAATGCTTTCTCATTATTTAATTTCTTTTACTACACTTAATTGTTCAATCACTCGCTGAGCTAATTTAGTCTTTCTTTCCATGTGTCCTCTTAGTTCTTGAGCAAAACCATTTTCCTCGAAACTACCTCTCACATGTTGAAAATCTTTCTGACGAACAACACTATCTCCATCTATTCCAAAACCCGTCATTACATCATTATTAAATTCTTTATACGCATCTTGCAAAAGAAGTTCATCTAGCTCTAAGACTGCATTCTTCCATCGTTCAACTAAATCTATTAGCTCACTTAATTTTAGTTCTGTAATATTTTTTCCAATGTATTCTTGAATAAAATCAACAGTCCATGTCCACTCATATTCATAGTATTGGTCATGCAATCGTTTTATATTTTCATTCAACTTCTGCTGAGACAACACCGCACCTTCTGCAATAGCATTAACCAAGCGAGCGATTTCATCTTTTGGTGCAATTAATCCTGAAATATCGAGCCACTCTCCCTTTCCAATAGCGGTAGTTGGTTTCAAGCAACGATGAACATCCTTCATCGTTTTCACATCCTTCTTATTTAATCTTGTAATTACCGAATTTCCAATGAATTTCAAAATAGCTAGACGATAATATTTAATTCCACTGTGCAATGACGAGCGTCGTATTTTTGTGTTATTATACGAAAATACTTGCGTAGAATTACCAGATATGGCTTCTATTTTTTGCAATGTTTCTATTGCAATTCGCATCTTGTGAATGGTGAATGGACTCAGTAAATTAAAATTGATATAATCTAATTTATTTGGATCTGTTCGTTTATCACGTCGTGGCCATTTAAGTGCATCTCTTATCGTGCCAACACTTCTCAAATTAACCGCTGGAACCAACCAAGTTTCGTTGTTGTTTTCAATTAAATAGGAAAATGGGATATTCGAAGTGTCAGAGTGCATCGTATGCCTACCCATGATGAGTGTAAACGCACCAATTCTTGCAGGCCACAATATATAGGAATCACTCGTCGTTTTCGATCCTCTTTCAACAACTCCATGATGAATTGGTCCTAACTTATACATGTGATTGCTCTGATTAGAACCACTCCCTGCATTCAGAAAGGAATACATTCCAGCAATTAACAATGTCGATTTATGATGTGTAACTGTATATGGTCCTGCAAAAATAGCACACGCTTCTCCATGAAACCCCTGACAGTTGGCAAAGAAAATTGAATTTTCTGCTGAATATTGAGCACCAAGTTCACAACCTTGACCAATAAAACAGTTTCTCACCAAGACACCATCATTAATACTAGAACCCGAAGCAACAATAAAGTTACGCATTGTAACTAAACTTCCAATGTTCGTAACCGCCTTTTCATTCGATTGAATGGTTCCATTTTGCAAAACCGATGCCGCATTTATTTTAGCATACTCACCAACATGCACATTTCGTAGCTCACCTGTGTTTGTAACAATTGAATGCTTTCCAATCCTACCTCTATTTGATCGCTTCGATGAACTGTAGCTTTGAATGATTTGCTCAACTGCACGTATCATGTCTTCACGATGCTTATACATTGCCATGAGATAGGCTAGATGTGCCGACAAATGATCATAAATCATAATCTGACGACCACCTGTTTCATCCATTACATTCACATGCAATCCATTTCCAAAACACGAATAGCCATCGGTAACAAGCACAGAGCAGTTGTCAACTATAACACCTTCCTCTAAATCATAATTGGCAATATAGTTTCGAATGTTATTAATATAAACATTGTTGCCAATATTTGTGTTGTGAATGTGAGCATTATAAATTCCACATAATTTGGGAACATTTGTATCTAGGTAGATTAATTCATTCTGCACCCCCACTTTACAACTCCCTGAGAACTCTACATTTTTAAATGCTTTTAAATTGATAGGCTCAACAAATTGCACATTTTCCCAGTGCTGAGAAACACAGAGTTGTGTTTCCAATTGGGTAATTTCTTCTTGATTTAACGAACGATATTTTTTAGTCATTTCATTGGTGTGTTAATACTGCTAAAAAGTCATAATGCTCACCCCATCTTACTGATTCTATCTTTAATCCAACAGAATCGACATAACTCTTCATCATGTGATAATCAACGTAGAGCCACGAAAAAGAGGCTGATAATTTTCCTTTATATTCTGTTTGATATCTCAATTCACCGTAATAATTTCCTGCAAGATTAATATCAACAGTTCCATCTTCATTTTCATATAAATAAATTAAATCCGATGAATCGATAAACACTTTTCCATCTGGTTTAAGTAGCTTTTTTATTTGAAGTAAAAAGGCTTTGAAATTCGCTAAGTTACCTGCTATTCCAGTTCCATTCATCAACAAAAGCACCGTGTCAAACAATTTCTCATCTTGAAAATCAAAGAAATTTTCTTGAACTACATTATGTAATCCTCGTTTCTTCATTACTGCAACACATTTTTCACTCTGCTCAAGCGAAACAACATCGCAATTTCTTTCTTGTAGTATTACGGAATGACAACCTGCACATGCACCAACATCAAGCACTCTACCTTTTGATTCATTTAAGGCAAACTGTTCTAATGGTGGCATCTGATTAAATGTCCGAAAAAAATATTCTGGTTGCATTTCATCGGTATCAAAGTCTTCTGAATGCACTAAAATAGGCGATTTATCTTGCTCAAAATAATAATTATAAATCGCTTCTCCCATAATGTCATAACCTATCATCTTCCTTATTGTTAGTTGCCCCCAAAAATAAGTATTTTATACAGATTAACAACACTTAAAATCAGCCTTCTATCGTTTTTAGTTAATAATAACTCCACAATTCACTTTTCAACTACTAATTCACCAGCTTGTTTTCTTCACCCAATCGACAACAAATTTAGCATTTTCATAGGGAATATCAGGCAAGAATCCATGTCCCAAATTAAAAATGAAATTTTGATTTTCTTGATAGAATGGCACATAACGTTCTAAAACTTTTGCTATTTCTTCTTTTGTGCAATAAAGGTAGCGTGGATCGAAATTACCTTGCAGTCCAACCTCATGGTGCACCATTTCACGAGCTTCTGCTATTGAAATTTGCCAATCTATGCTCACAAAATCGCACAAATCGGGCGTTATTAGTTTAAAACCTGTTGCAAATCCTTTGGGAAAGAAGATGAACGGCGTTCCAGTGCCACGAACAGCTCTTGATATTTTTTCAACTGCTGGCATGAACAGCTCTTGATACAACTCAATAGGAATAAGATTAGCATGTGTTTCAAACAATTGAAAACATTGTACGCCGTGCTTAATTTGCTCCAATGCATAATGAACCGATAAATCGGCAATGGCATCAATCAAACGTAGCGCCTCTTTTCGGTGCTGAAAGATGAATTTAATGGCATCGGGAAAAGCCTGATTTCTACTTAATCCTTGAATCATGTAGCACATGGTGGTGAGTGGTGCCCCACAGAAACCAATCAGAGGAGTATCGCCTTTCAGAGAAACAATTTCCTCAATATTTTTATAAATATATGCTAATTTCTCAGGCTTTGGTTGAAGAATATCAAGCGGGGAGTTATTTCCTTTCAGTGGATTAGAAAATACAGGACCAGCATCGGTAAATTCCAAATCCATACCCATAGCACTCGGAATAACCAATATATCAGAGAATAAAATGGCAGCATCGACACCCAAATCACGAATCGGCATTAATGTAACCTCAGCACAAAGCTTCGGGTCTTCCATCAACTCATGAAATGTGTATTTTTCCTTTAATGCTCGATAATTAGGAAGAACTCTCCCAGCCTGACGCATAAACCACACGGGTGGTCGTTCGGTTGCTTCGCCTCGTAGTTTCTTTAAAAAAATAGCTGTCATTATAAATGTTTTAGAGCTTCGGCATGAGCTTTAATAAATCCGTTTAACTCCTCATCGGTGTGCGCATTTGATATAAACAGACATTCAAATTGCGAAGGTGCAATATAAAAACCACTATTTAATGCGCCCTTAAATACATTGGCATAACACTTCGTATCGGAAGTCATGGCTTGAGTATAGTTCTTAATCTCCTTTTCTTTTGTGTAGAAGAGTGTCATCATTGAGCCTAATCGATTCACAACTCCTGAAACATTCGCATCAACGAGGTTCTTTTTAAATCCAGCTTCCACCATGGCTCCTTTGCGCTCTAATTCTTCGTAGATATTTGGATTATTTTTGAGCGTTTCAAGCATCACAATGCCAGCCGACATGGCAAGCGGATTTCCGGAAAGTGTTCCGGCTTGATAAATTGGACCTTCAGGGGCTAGACAATTCATGATATCTTCACGACCGCCATAGGCTCCTACGGGTAATCCTCCACCGATAATCTTACCTAAAGTGGTTAGGTCTGGCATCACACCGAAATACTTCTGTGCGCCACCCGATGATAATCGGAATCCAGTTATTACCTCATCGAAGATTAGTAGGGCACCATGTTTTTGAGTGATGGCTCGTAAGCCCTGCAAGAAGCCCTCTTCAGGTAGCACCACACCCATGTTTCCTGCCACGGGTTCAACAATGATAGCGGCAATCTGATCGACATGGTCAAGAAAAAGTTGCTCAACCGATGCTAGGTTATTATACTCGGCAGTGAGCGTATCTTTGGCTGAAGCCTTAGTTACTCCGGGGCTATCGGGCAATCCTAAAGTAATTGCTCCCGAACCAGCTTTAATGAGAAATGAATCGGCATGTCCATGATAACAACCTTCAAACTTCACCACCAAATCACGCTTGGTGTATCCTCTTGCCAATCGGAGCGCACTCATAGTGGCTTCCGTACCTGAGTTCACCATGCGCACTTTGTCAATAGAAGGCATCATTTCGCTGATGAGTTCTGCCATGCGAGTTTCTACCAAAGTTGGTGCGCCATAGCTTGTGCCTAATTCTGCCGCCTTTTGCACCGCTTCTACAATAGCCGGATTGGCATGACCAAGAATCATCGGACCCCATGAGGACACAAAATCTATGTATTCGTTATCATCAATATCCCAAATGTGCGAATCTTTCGCTTTTTTAATAAACAATGGGTCGATACCCACGCTTTTAAAAGCGCGCACCGGAGAATTTACACCTCCAGGAATTAATTGTTTCGCCTTTTGAAAAGCGGATGTACTTTGGTTGAAATTCATTTTATCGGATTATTTAACTTTAGTAATTTCAGCTTCATGATACTCAGTCTTCAATTTTCTTACACCCTCTCCCCTTTTCTCAATTCTGCCAACACAAATTCTTTGGCATGATACGTAATTATCACATCAGCTCCAGCACGTTTCATTGATGTAAGAATTTCTTTGATTAGTCGTTCTTCATCAATCCAACCATTTGCTGCAGCAGCTTTAACCATCGAGAACTCGCCACTCACATTATAGGCCACAACTGGCATATTAAACGTATCTTTCACTCTGCGGATGATGTCCATATAAGAAAGTGCTGGCTTCACCATAACCATATCGGCGCCCTCAATAATATCTTGTTCCACTTCACGAAGTGCTTCATCGGAATTTGCGGGATCCATCTGATAAGTAGCTCGATTTCCAAACTGAGGTGCACTTCCAGCAGCATCGCGGAAAGGACCATAAAAACCCGAAGCATATTTTGCAGAATAAGCCATGATTGGTGTTTTCTCGAAACCTTCGGAATCTAAAGCTGCTCGAATGATAGCCACCCTGCCATCCATCATATCGCTTGGAGCGATAATATCGGCACCAGCACGTGCAAGTGTAAGCGATTGCGCTGCCAAAGTTTCAAGTGTTGAATCATTTTCCACATCGCCATCAACAATCGTACCGCAATGTCCATGCGTAGTATATTCACAGTTGCACACATCGGCAACAATTAATATCTCGGGTAGCTCTTTTTTGAGTACTTCAATCGCCATAGGCACAATTGCATCGGGTTCGCAAGCGCAAGCCCCTGTATCATCTTTCTCTTCAGGAATACCAAAGAGCAATATCATTTTAATACCTGTCGTATTTACTAAGTCGCGCACTTCTCTCACCAATTCGTCGATAGAAAGTTGGAAGTTTCCGGGCATCGATTTTATCGGATTGCGCACGCCCTCTCCTGTACAAACGAAGTAAGGCATGATTAAATCTTCACGGTTCACTTCTGTTTCGCGAACCATATTTCTAATGATTGTGTTTTGTCTTAATCTTCTTAATCGAGTAATTGGGAAAGTCATAATTTTATTTTTATTCGCTTAAAAAACTACTTATCAGAGTTTCTAATAGGTTTTCACCAGCAGGCTTATTACACAAACAGCTCTATTTGAGAACTTTCATGAAGTAAAATCTTATCAGAAACACCGGTTTCAATTCAAATTTATTTATTCTCTATTTGGAAGTCCATTGCTTCTTTAAGTAAGGTTTTAAAGTTTTGCTTCGTTGATACCATCAACGGATTTATGCCTAAAGACCTACATGCTTGAGCTGTTGTTTCTCCAATACATGCCACCCTCCATAATATTTCTTTCCCACCAAAATTCAACACTAAACTTCGAACTGCCGATGGGCTTGCAGCCAAAATCAATCGATAATCGTCAGATAATATCAATTGTCGTATTTCTTTGTTTTGCAACGATTCTAAATGTGTATCATAGACATCAACCCGATCAATACGATGCTTTTCACCCATCGCAATTTGCAAATTGAATGATGAAATTTTACCTAACACTGCCAGCACCTTTTGTCCTGGAACAACAATATTAATCAAAGATTTTGCCATATTCACAGAAGAACTTCCATCACCTACAAAATCGGCTTTATATCCATACAGCTCCAATTCTTTTGCTGTTGATTCTCCCAATACAGCAATATTTCCTTTGAAACTTCCATCATGAATTCGATCAAAAAAACGAATCGCATTCTTACTAGTAAAGAATAACCATTCATATGTATCTAATGAGCGCTCTAAACGATAATCTAATTTCGCAACCCGAATGAGCGGAGCAAATAGTAAATCTGGATGACTAAACTCTTCCAATTCTGGCTTATCAAATGTGCAAATTATTTTTTCCAACTTATCTTATTTAAAAGAAAATACCTGATTTGATTATCTCTAATTTCACTAAAATCAAGGAGCTTCTAGTTTCTAATAGAATCTAAAATTTTATCCGCTCCATTTTTCCACAAAAGCTCTGCCAATTCAATTGCTTTCTCCGATGCCAAATCAACTGTAGTCAAAACATGTTCCTTAACCACCTGCGTTCCATCAAGACTAGCCACTAACGCTGTCATGTGAAATTCTTCTCCTTCAACGCTACTCGAACACCCAACCGGAACCTGACATCCGCCCTCTAAAGTGCGCAACAAGCATCTTTCGGCCATGCATTCAATCCAAGCTGAATCGTCATTAATTTCATTTAATAGAATGGCCATCTCTTCATCATCCTCACGAATCTCAATAGCCACTACTCCCTGACTTACAGCAGGGAGCATCAATTCTTCATCAAAATACTCTGTAATTAACTCTTCATAACCTAAGCGAATAAATCCCGCTCCTGCCATAACAATAGCATCACACAAACCTTCATTCATGCGTTGCAAGCGTGTTTCTACATTTCCTCTTATATCAACAATTTTCAAGTTCGGATTATAACTAAGCAATTGAGCTTTTCTCCTTAAACTAGAAGTTCCGATCAAATCATGTTCTGTCATCTCAGCTAATGTTCTACCATCTTTCGATACAAAAACATCTCGTTTATCTTCTCGTGGGAGTACTGCACCGATAATCAAATTATCTGATAGCTCCGTTGGCATATCTTTAAAACTATGCACCGCTATATCAATGCCCCCTGAAAGCAAAAGTTGCTCAATTTCTTTTGTGAATAATCCTTTATCACCAATTTTCGACAAAGAAACATCTAAAATCTGATCTCCTTTTGTTTTGATAATCACAATCTCTGTTTCTATTTCTGGAAACTTCAATTTTAACACTCGTTGAACCTCATGCGCCTGCCACAATGCAAGCTTGCTCCCCCTAGTTCCTATTTTTATTGTACGATTCATGCTTCTTGTTTAATCTTCTCTCGCCTTCTTGTTTTAAACCTAAGTCTTTTTATTATCGGAAATTCCTATTTTGAAAATATTCTTTCAATCACTCTGACACTATCCGTATGGCGACCGTTATCACTCAAATCCTTCAAATTTCGTATCATGGTATTTATCATCTTATCAGCAAAATGCTTACTGTATTCTTCTAACAGCATCACTTCTTCATCGGTTTTATTTTTACTAAAAATAGCCAATTCTCCTTGATGCATCTCTGAAACAACATCCATAATTTGCTGAATTGCTGGCGATAAATTCCGACTACTCAACCACTCTAAGAATTCATCAACTTTTGCATCAATAATTCCCTGTGCCATTAAAACCAATTCCTGCTTCTTCTCTTGATTTTCAGCAACCACATGTTGTAAATCATCTACATTCAAGAGGGTTACTTTAGCTTCATTATGCAATTTTTCATTCATATTTCGCGGAACTCCTAAATCAATAAACAACTGATAATGCGCCGCTTTTGTCTCATTTATAATCGGTTCCTGAGAAGTTACCGCACTAATTATAATATCCGATTCTGAAACCACTTCATTTAGCTCTTCCCAATTGCGAACTTTTGCACGATAACGCCCTGCTAATTCAACTGCATTTTGAAAAGTTCGATTAACAACCGTTATATCTCGCCCCCCTTTTTTAAACAAACTCTGTATAACAAGCTCTCCTGTTTCTCCGGTACCTACCAGCAAGATTTTTTTCTTACTAAGTTTCGGAAATTCATTCAAACACCTTTCAACAGCTGCATAACTCACCGAAAAAGCTCCTGTACTCATTTGTGTCTGCGTGCGAACTTGCTTTCCTGTTTCTAAAGCTTTTTGGAATAAGCGCATTAACTCTTTATCGAGAGTTTTATTCTCTTCTGCCAACTGATAAGCATTTTTCACCTGCGAAACAATTTGATACTCTCCCAAAACCATAGAATCAAGGCTAGAAACTACTCTAAACAAATGATTTACTGCATCTCGATGTTCATAGCCATAAAAATATGATTTTTGACAATCGGTTATACCTGTATAATTAATCAAATGCTTCACAATTGCCATATTTGCCATATCTCTATTGCTCGCCTTTGCACGATAATAAAACTCCGTGCGATTGCACGTTGACAATATCAAAAGTGCATCAATGTGCTGTCCTTTGCATATTTTCTGAGCCAATTCGCGACTATTTTCTGCATTCAATGAGAATTTCTCTCTTATATGAATCGGGGCTGTTTTATGACTAAGTCCGATTATTCCAATCATATTTATAGTAGTTGATAATTATTATTTAGCTTCTCTTTTTTAATAAAAAGTTCTTTCTAAATAACACACGGAGGAGAAAGCCCCGAATATAACGCCTGCTCAATAGATTGATAATCACAGGTATTTAAAAGTAGAAATTCCAGCACTATCGCCTCTGGAATCTTAATTCTTAATTCTTCATTTTGCAATGAATCAATATAACAACAAACATCAACAGATGTTAGTTCATCTGCTATCGAAACATTTTGAGGTAACACATACTGAATCTCGGGTTGCTGCAAAAGATCCTCTGCCAAAGCATAATCATTCCCATTTAACTGATAAAGTGCAGCTAAAAATACTCCTATCATCAAAAGATAAGGAACGATCGTACTTATGAAACCTATAAAAAACATATTTCTTCTTATTGAAATGCAAAAATAACAATCCAACTATAAATATACTACTATAATCATTCTATTTTATGCGAAAATTACATTTAAGCAGAGAACTAACAATATTTTCAATAACTTATAAAAAAATTAAGCCGTTCGTTTATTCCATTTTATAATTATTTAATCAAAATGCCTACACTCCCGAAGGAATGCAGGCATTATTATAAAAATGATATTAAATAACCCGTTGGCGGAATTAATTATTTGCAATTTTATCGTAGAATATGTTATGCGTTTTCGTGTTTCATTGGTATTTAGTGAATTTCTTAAAATTAATTATTGAATTGAGGAGGCTGTTAAAGATACATTGCAATGCGTCACCATCAGCGAGATTGTGTAATATCTTATGAATCTATCATTTAATCATCGTCAACCGACACGCTTAATGACTATATACGTTAGAACACTACGTTTTTAAAAAAACTTATTGGTCCATTTTTTTTTTGAAATGCAAAATTAAGCAAACTTATTTGTCCATATTTTTTTTGAAATGGTGTTTTAAGCAAACTTATTAGTCCATATTTTTTTTGAAATGGTGCTTTAAGCAAACTTAATTGTTGATAAACTTTTTGATGTAGTGCTTTAAGCCAACTTAATTATCGATAAACTTTTTAATGTGGTGCTTTAAGTCAACTTAATTAGCGCCATTTTTCCGCATGAGGTAAGTTAAGCTTCAATTTATATTGTAGTAAGAAGTGTTTTAGCAACGATTTTTGGTCCTTTAAAGCTCAATCATTCTTTATCGGATTAAAAATGCGCTGATTTAATTCCGCCAACGGGTTATTAAATAGTATAAAAACCTACTCGTTTATGATTAATTAATACTTGAGTGCAAAGAAACCCGCATTTTTTGCCTCAAATTCGAGTTTATACACCAACTAAATAGTTGATAAACACATTAAAGAATGGAAGTGTTATGATAGGACTCTAAGCGGTGTGTTTTTATTCAAATCAGAGCTTATGACATTTATTTTGTGCACATTTGCTCGGATCTTTATAAATACGGGCTTTTGACATTTGCATTAAATTTGAAATTTCCATTACCCACTACATTCAACATAGAGCCAAATAATTATTAGAAGTCACCTCTTAGATTCCATTAGAAAGTGTCGTACCTAACGGCACGTATGCGGCTGCACGTCCTGATTCCCCAAAAAAAATGAATTGTGGAGGTTAGGCACGATACCTCATTAGTCCCGCAATGGGGGCGCGTTTCAAAACATGCCTAAAAAAACAGTCTTTTAGTCGTTTAAAACAGCACATTTCATGCTCTCCTAACTGCTGAGGTGAGTCGCAGGAGTTGTACATATGCGATTTTAAGGTGTCAGAAACGCCATTGCAGTTGTGCATATGCGTTTTTTACGTATCAGGAACGCCATTGCAGTCGTGCATATGCGTTTTTTACGTGTCGGGAACGCCATTGCAGTTGTGCATATGCGTTCCTAAGCAGTTAGGAAAAGCGATGTAAGTTAACTGTGAAACAGTTGCATTTAAGGCCTCTGAATTATAAATTACTCGTTAGAATCTTTTATCATTTTAACATCCTTCAAATTTTCATCTTCGCTTAAAACATCAAGAGCTTCAGTTTCTGTACCAAGCATGATAGCCAGCCATCGTGTAGATTCATTCGATTCCAACATAATTTTTAAAACGATTGTCAATGGCACTGAAAGAAACATCCCTACCGAACCGAAAACAAAACCCCAAACTAGAAGAGAAAGAAAAACTACCAGAGTTGATAAGCCTAAACCCGACCCCATTACCTTAGGCTCTATAAAATTACCCATAATCATGTTTACAAGCAGATAGCCCACACTAACCCACACTGATGCTCCCACCCCAAACTGAATGAGTGCAAGAAGAATTGCAGGAACAGCGGCTATAATGGAACCAATGTTTGGAATATAATTCAACATAAATGCCACTACACCCCACAAAATTGGATAATCAACGCCAATGACCCAAAGCCACAACCAAATAAATAGACCCGTGGCAATGCTAATTATCGTTTTCAAAAATAAATAATTCCGAATTTCTTTTCCAATTTTTGAAATGCTAGCCATTTTTAAATGACCTCCTTGATCTAACAATTTACCTTTAACAACAAAAATTTTTGCCTCCAAGAGAATAAATATCGTTATCAAAAATATTAAAAAGAAATCCGACAAGAAACTCCCCACTTCTCCTAAAGCCGTAGTAGTTAAAGCAAATAACTTTTCAGGCTCTATTTGAACTAGCAATTCTTTCGTATCAATTCCAAGACCTAAACTATCTAAACTATCTAAAATAGTCTTCATTTTCTGGTCAAGCTGAATTTGATAGAGAGGCATTTTAGTCATAAATTGAGAAAAACTAGAGCCAATAACACCTCCTAACGAGACAAAAAGTAGACAGACAATAAGAAGAGTAAAGATCACAGCTAGCGTGTATGGAATACCTTTTTTTTCCATCCAAAAAATTGGCTTCAAACAGATGATACTCACAAACAACGATAAAATCATTGGTAATATCACAGCTTTTGCAGCAACTAATCCTGCAATAACAATAACCAGACTAGCTAAAACAAACAATGACGAACTATTTTTTGACACTAACTTTATAGTGTCTCCAATTTTTGATTCCATCTTTAAATCATTTTAATTTGCCAAAAGTAAACCATTCTGCAAAACGATTCACAAACACTTAATTTTTTAAGAAAATTCGAATCTAAGATTAAAATAAATCTCTCTTTCTGAAGAAATAAATACTCAACAAGGCAATAACAATCGAAACAATCACGATGATAGGGAAAGCCCAAGAATTACTCTCAATGTAATTCGGCACGTTCATTCCATACATACTTGAAATTAATGTGGGAATCATCAAAATAATCGATACTGATGTCAATTGCTTCATCACGGTGTTCATGTTGTTTGAGATAACCGATGCGAAGGCATCCATTCGTCCACTTTGAATATCCGAATAAACACGAGCCATTTCCAAAGCCTGCCGATTCTCAATCATTGCATCTTCTAGCAAATCTTCATTAAGCTCTGATAGTCGTTTTTTAAAACTACTATTTATTCTTGAAAGAACAAGCTCATTACCTTTTAAAGATGTTGTGAAATAGACCAAACATTTTTCCATTTTAAGCAATTTATTCAACTCTTGGTTTCGAATTGAACGCTCTAAATCATTTTCGATTTGCGTTGTTTGATTGTTTATTCTCTTCAAATATCGCAGATAAGTATTACCCGAACGGATAAACAGCTTAAAAATAAAATTCAATTGGTCGTGAATTAACTGTTGCGTTTGACCTCGAAACAATGCAGCATGCTCAATGGGCAAAACCTCATTTTGGATTGAGCAAAGCGTAATTGTTATACCATTAATGTTTATAATTCCTAAAGGAACCGTGTAGTAAGGAACACCATTTTCGGTATTCGTGTTCTCAATAGGTATACGAATAATTACAAGTTCCCATTCATCATCTACTTCGTAGCGTGAACGTTCATCAACGTCGAGAATATCTTGAATTAAATCTATAGGAACGCCAAACTCTTGAATTTTCAGGATTTCAGCAGGTGTTGGCTCTACAATATTCACCCAACAATCTTGCTCCACTTGTGGAATTTCAATATATCCACCGAAGCTTTTAAAAATTTTCAGCATTGCTTTCTTTCTTTAAATAATTCTGTAAAGCAAGGCATCGAAATACACCCCTCTCTACAGTGAGTTTCTTTTAATAAAGTTTTTAAGGTAGGGGTCTTCGTCCATTTCGTTTTATTTTATTTCGTTGCAAAAATACTGTTTTATTATCTAAATACCCAATTTGATTCAAATTAATTTAAAAAAAAAGAACCAACTAAGCTAGTTGGTTCTTTTCTCATATTTTATTTTCAAGTAAATTACATGCCTAATTTTACTTTAACCAAAGGCAATAAATCAATACTTGCGCTTGATTTATACAAAAGTGAATTTGTATCGAACACATAAATCACACCTTGTTCTTTAGCTACAGTTTCGATTGCTTTATTAGCTTTATCAAAAACTGGTTGCAATAATTCTTGTTGTTTTTGTTGAATTTTTTGCGTTGCATTTTGGTTGAATGTTTGAATACGTTGTTGAACGCTTGCTAAATCATCTTCTTTTGATTGGCGCACAATGTCATCCATTGTTGTAGCTTTCTCTTGATATTCAGCTAATTTTGTTTGGAATTCTTTTTCCATATTTTTCAACTGATCTTCCAATGATTTAGCTTGTTCCTCAACTAGTTTTTGAGCAGCAATGTAATCTGGCATAGTTGGTATCAACTCTTGCGTGTTGATATGACCGAACTTCAATGTTTGCGCCTGCACAAGACCTGCAGATAAGATTGCAACTGCTACAAGGCAGATTCTAAAAAGATTCTTCATTTTTCTTCTATAAATATTGTTTATTAAATTCAACTAAATTAATGCAAATATACAGCATTAATTCTTATATCCTAATCTTTGTAACACTTGATCGCTTAAATCATAGCGAGAATCTGTGTAAAGCATATTTGTGCTTGCTGCCTTATCGAAAATTACAGCATAACCACTTTGAACAGCTATTGCCTGAATTGCATTATAAATATCCTCTTGAATGGGTTGAACAAGTGCTTCCCGTTTTTTAAACAATTCACCCTCAGGGCCGAAATATTCACGCTGCAATGATTTAAATTCTTTTTCTTTAGAAATGATCAAATCCTCGCGTTTTTTTCGCATTTCATCGGAAAGCAAAACAGATTCCGACTGGTAGTTCTGATACATCTTATCCACTTCTGCATGCATTCCCTCAAGTTCTTTCTGATATTGTTCAGATATTTTATTTAACTGTTCTTGCGCAGCTATATAAGATGGAATATTTTCTAAAATATAATCAGTATCTACATAAGCATATTTCTGAGCATAAGAATAACTAAACAAAACTAATGCCACTAATAAAAGTCCTATCTTTTTCATCTGTATCTAATTTGTATATTTTTTATTTCTTCAAATTCAATCAAAAAACCAATCACAACGTTACAACATGACTAACTAGCAATTATTCTAGAATTGTTGTCCAATGGTGAAGTGGAACTGATTCTTACTAGCACTCATACTTCCTCCGATAGGGTCAAAACCATATCCGTAATCAAATCCCATCAAACCAAACATTGGCAAAAACAAGCGAACACCAACCCCTGCCGAACGTTTCACATCAAAGGGGTTAAAATCTTCAAAATCTAACCATGCATTACCACCCTCCAGGAAGCCCAACACATAGATCGTTGCCGATTGAGAAAGTGTTACAGGATAGCGAAGCTCTAAGGTAACTTTGTCATAAATATTTGAACCCGATTGAGGACTTAAGCTATAATCACGATATCCACGCAATGCAACAATGTCTGTACCATATAAACTATAGCCCGACATGCCCGATCCTCCAACGCGGAATCCTTCAAATGGAGAGCGACGATTCTTGTCGTAATAACCTAAAAATCCATACTCAAACTTTGTTAACAAGACTAAATTTCTATTCTTAGAAATTGGAGTATACCATGTACCATTAAATTTCCATTTATGATATTCAATCCAATTATAGCGTTCTTGATTCGATAAATTAGTCTTTTCATAATCTACACCATTAAGCAGAGAATAAGGGACAGTGAATTGCACCGACAACGAGAACTCTGAACCAGAACGTGGATAAAGTGGCTGATCGACAGAATTTCGTGAAATTGATGTCAAAAAGCTCAAGTTATTAAACTCACCATCTTCGCCATCGTCTGCACCTAAGAAGCTATAGTAACTCGCCATGTTCTGAAGTTTGTATCGCTCATATGCCACTTGATGATAAACCGTAAAGAAGTCATCAGGCCACGACATGCGATAACCATATCCTAAAGTAAATGCGGTTGTTATTTGAACCTCATCAGCACTTGATTCCTCATAGTTTGTACCATAATAAGATCCATAACTAGAACCATAGTTATAATAATCATATCCTGTGTTATAATTATATATGTTGTTATTTGCCGAATAATTCGTGCGGTTTCTATTAAACGAAAACGATAAAGAGTTCGGTTTCTTTCCTCCTAGCCAAGGCTCAACAAAGCTAAATCCATAAGACGTATAGAACTTTCCTGATGTTTGACCTCTCAAACTCAACGTCTGACCATCACCTGTTGGGAGAGGACTCCAAGCCTCCTTGTTGAAAATATTTCTGACTGAGAAGTTCGAAAAACGAAGTCCCAAAGTTCCAACAAACTGTCCTGCTCCCCAACCTCCAGAAAGCTCCACCTGATCATTTGATTTCTCTTGTAATTTGAAACCAATATCTACTGTTCCACTCTCAGGATGAGGCTGAACATCGGGTTCAATTGCTTCTGGATCGAAGTGACCTAGCTGAGAAAGCTCGCGAACTGAACGAATAATATTCGATTTACTAAATAAATCACCTGGATAAGTGCGCAACTCGCGTCGAGCCACATGCTCATTAGTTTTTGTATTTCCTTCAATAAAGACATTATCAATTGTGGCCTGCTGACCTTCATAAATACGCATTTCATAATTAATAGTATCTTCAGAAATACTTACCTCGACAGGTTCCAAATTATAGAATAAATATCCGTTATCTAAATACAAATTACCTACAGCATCTTCATCTTCAGTCAAACGCTTATCAAGTTTCGATTGATCAAAAACATCACCTTTCTGCAAACCAAGCATGGCATTGAGATAATCTGCCGGATAGATTGTGTTACCCATCCATTTTATATCACCAAAAAAGTATTTATCACCTTCTTCTACATAAATATCAACCCGCACCCTTCCATTTTCTAATGCAGTTACACTATCGGTTGTTATTGTAGCATCGCGATAACCCTTTTCATTAAATTTGGCAATCATGCTGACTTTATCTTCAGAATATAAATCTTCAGAATACTTTTTTGTTCTAAAAAAGTTTTGCAGCTTTCTCCCATTCGTTTTTTTCATTGCACGATCAAGAACATTCGGGCTCACGTTTTCAGCTCCATGAAAAACAATTTCTTGAATCTTAACCTTCTCTTGCTTATCTACCTTGATATCTAGAAACACGCTGTTCGATCCCACCGTATCATCGCGTTGCACAATGTGCACATCGGCATTTGAGTAGCCTTTCTCTGTGAAGATGCCAGTGATAATTCGTTCTGCACTAATAAGCTGATTATCGGTTATCTGACTACCTTTCAGTAGCAGTACTTTTTCTTTAATATCTTTCTCTTCTGATTTCGAGACACCATAAAAAGTCACCCCCGATAGACGTGGGCGTTCTTGAAGAAAAATTGTTAACCAAATTTTATCTTCAACCACTTTTGTTGCTTCAATACGCACATCCGAGAACAATTGGTTTCCCCAAAGCTTTTTAATTGCATTGGTCACTTCATCACCAGGAACCATAATTTCATCACCCACGGCTAAACCAGAAATCTGAATTAGCGCACTAGTGTCCAAATATTTAATTCCAACTACCTGAATATCGGCAATCGTAAACTGACGAGGACTCGAATAGTAAATCGAAAAATTTGTACCGTCATTTTCTTGAGCCATAACTCCTAGGCCCATTAAGAAGAAAATAATAAATATCTTAAATCTATGCATTATATATTTTTTATTCCGCAATTTGTTGACTTGTTTTCCCAAAACGTCTCTGACGAGCTTGATAATCTAGAATAGCTTCCACCAAATGTTCTTCTGCAAAATCGGGCCATAGCACCGGTGTGAAGTAGAGTTCTGCGTAAGCTATTTGCCAAAGTAGAAAATTACTAATACGCAACTCCCCACTCGTTCTAATCAATAAATCAGGGTCGGGTATCGACTTTGTACTTAGATGCTCATTAATCATCTCAACTGTTACATCCGTTGCCTGCAGCTGACCACTTGCTGCTTTTTCTACAAGTTTTTTACAAGCGTGTGTTATTTCTAATCGGCTACTGTAGCTCAACGCAATAATAAGTGTTATTTCAGAGCAGCTACTTAGTTCCGCTATCGATTTATTAAGGCTTTCCTGCACATCAATAGGCAATGCATCAATGTCGCCAATTGCTTTCAAGCAAACCCCACTTTGTTTCAAGCTTGGAGTTTCATGGGTAATTAAATGCACTAGCAACGACATCAGGGCATCTACCTCATCTTTTGGACGCGCCCAATTCTCAGTTGAGAAAGCATAAATAGTTAAATAGTTAACCCCTATTTTTCTTGCCGATTTCAAAACTTCACGAAGAGCTTCCGCTCCTTTTTCGTGTCCCTTAAAACGCTCCTCTCCATGCTGTTCAGCCCATCTCCCATTGCCATCCATAATAATCGCAACATGCTTTGGAATATTCGTTTTATCAATTTTATCTATTGAGCTCATTTTAAATTAGCTTCTATTAATTACTCGTAAATTACACACTTCTGGTCAGACCTAAAAACCTGATAACTCACGAAAACACCTAAATGAAAAGTCCAATCATTATTGTGCATCGTTGTGTTATATCCCTCCTCATCTTTTTCTCCAAATGCGCGCGGATCACATAAATTATCAAAACGATCATCAAAGTATTTCCGTAGAACAAACTCCGATCCTACTCCCAATCGTTTGGTTACATTAAACTTAAAACCAAAACCCAAGGGTATATTTAAAGCTGCAACCATACTTTCCCCCTCTGAATAATCAGTTTTAGGGACCGCCGGCGTATATATTCCATCTACAATCGACTGTTCCAATTGCGAAACGTCGGAATAAGAAGAAAGACCTAAACCTAATGTCAAAAAAGTTGATATGTTATTTTTTGAACTTCCTATTAAGTAAGGCCAAAAATTAAATTCATAAACAACCGATAAATCAGAAAATGACTTCGAAAACTCCCACTGGTAATCATCGAACTCACCTTCCCCACTCACACTTCCAAACAATCCACTTATTCTTATTGCATATCGCGGATTAAAATTATATCTTGCAAACAGACCAAAGGAATTTCGCATTGATGCCATTCGATCAATATACGTCATATCTCCTTGATATCCATTAAAACCTCCCCACAATCCCAAATCTAATGTAGATTGCGATGGCTGCGCTTTAGAACTCCCTACTAGCATGAAAAACAGCAGTATTAATGTAGTACTTCTTATCAAAAAAAGATACTTTAATTGCCTCTGATATAAAATCATTTCATTCTATTGTATTTTTTAAACTCCAATACGCTTACCGCCATAGCCCACAAAAGTAATATTTTTCTGCTAACAATCGAATCTTGTTTTCATTAATAAGTTTGTTTAACGTTAAAAATTGTTTTTGAAAATGACTCCGAAACATTTTTGCTCTTAAAAATCACTTATTTTTAAAATTATTAGCATTATTTCAACACCTAATCAGCAAGTTTATTGCATTTTTAACAAATCCCTCTAGGTATATAATTAAGGGGACTTTTAAAAATGCCCAACAAGTCATTTTTAAAAGCCCCCTTTTAAACCGTTTTATTCTATTATATAATAATATTACGTCAGAAGTTACAATTCCGCGTAATTATTATTTAATGCAGCTCTACATCCTTATTCGTCATTCATGGAGATTAGAAACTCTTCCACAGAGCTAGCTCTAACTAAACGAGTTCTTAAAAACTCCATCGCTTCCACCGAATTCATGTCTGCCAAATAATTTCGCAGGATATATATTTTCTCCATGACCGATTGTGTGAGCAGCGCATCATCACGACGAGTGCTTGAAGAAACGATATCTACAGCAGGGAAAATGCGTTTATTTGATAGTTTTCTATCAAGCTGCAACTCCATGTTTCCTGTACCTTTAAATTCTTCAAAGATAACATCATCCATTTTCGAACCTGTTTCTGTAAGTGCTGTTGCCAAAATGGTGAGCGATCCACCATCTTCAATGTTACGGGCAGCGCCAAAGAAACGTTTCGGTTTGTGCAGTGCGTTCGCATCTACCCCACCAGAAAGTACTTTTCCAGAAGCTGGAGCCACAGTGTTATATGCGCGTGCCAAACGAGTAATTGAATCAAGCAGGATAACAACATCATGACCACATTCTGTTAATCGTTTCGCTTTTTCGAGAACCATGTTTGCCACTCTCACATGTCGCTCAGCTGGTTCATCGAAAGTTGAAGAAACCACTTCAGCATTCACGCTTCTAGCCATGTCGGTTACCTCTTCAGGACGTTCATCAATGAGCAATACAATCATGTAAACTTCAGGATGATTATCGGCAATGGCGTTGGCGATTTCTTTTAGAAGCATTGTTTTTCCGGTTTTCGGAGGAGCCACGATTAATCCACGTTGTCCTTTTCCGATTGGGGCAAACAAATCGACTATGCGAGCAGATATATTGCCATGTCCGTTGCCTGTGATATTAAATTTTTCATTAGGGAACAGCGGAGTTAAATGGTCGAAAGAAATCCGATCTCGAATATATTCTGGAGAACGTCCATTGACAGAAAACACTTTCAATAGCGGGAAATATTTTTCACCTTCTTTAGGAGGACGCACAGACCCTTCAACAGTATCACCCGTTTTCAATCCCAACATTTTGATTTGCGATTGAGAAACATAAATATCATCAGGAGAACTCAAATAATTATAATCACTCGATCTTAAGAAACCATAACCATCGGGCATAACTTCTAGCACGCCAATATTTTTAATTAAATCTCCAAAATCATATGTAGGTTCTTGCTTTGCTTTTTGATTTTGATTTTGGTTATTTTGGTTTTGTTTGCGATTATTTTGATTCTGATTGTTTTGGTTTTGGTTTTGGTTTTGGTTTTGATTGTTCTTACGATTCATATCTTTTTTGATATGATCATTCACAGGTTTATCCTGACTTTGAATTTCTGGAGTTTCTTTCTCTGAAGTTTCGCTTGCTTCGTCGGTAACAGTTTCCGTTGAAGATACTTCTGATTTTTCAACTTCTTTATTATCGTCAATTCGCATTCGTTGACGTTTTTGACGGCGATCTCTGTTCTCGAAAGGTCGTTTTTGAACTTCTTCTTTCGTTTCTTGTGAACTTACTGTAACAGTATCCGATTCAACAACTGGAGATTCCTGCTGAACTTGAATTATCTTCTCCTCCCTCTTCTCTACTCTTTTTTCTTTAGCATCTTCTAACGGAGATGCTTCAGGCGTTTCCTTTTCTGTTGCTTTTTCAGAAGTTTGCTTTTGCGTTTGTCGATTGGCTTCTTGATTCTCTACCGAGTTAGAAGGCGTTTTTTTCTGCATGCGTTTTTTCTGATGCATATTTTTTTTAGGTCTTGCATCTTCTTCCTGCACTTGTTGCTCCGCTTTTTGTTCAGCTTGAACATCTAGAATTTTATAAACGAGTTCTTCTTTTTTATACGAATCGATGCGTTTTATATCTAGAGATTTTGCAATCTCTTTCAAATCTGCAACCACCTTATTTTCTAGGTCGTTTTTTACGTACATAGTGTTGATTTAATGAGCTAGAGCCGAACATATATTTAAATAAGTATATCATATACTGCTCTCAACTTGAATTATTAATTTGATAAATGCAAAGTCAAGAATAGACTTTACTAGAATTTCGCTGCAAGTTTACGAATTTTTCTAAAACTGACAATATACTACATAATTTTTTTTTACCCAATGACAAAGCTTATATTTGCAAAAAAATATTTCATGACTTGTATTAAAGATAAAAACATATGGATAACTGGGGCATCTTCTGGTATTGGGAAAGCATTGGCATTAGCCTGCGCTAAGCAAGGAGGCTACCCTATTTTAACGGCACGCAATGCAGAGGCACTAGGAGAAATTCAACGCGATTGTTTAAAATTCACGAGCCATTGTTGGATTTTCCCTTCCGATCTTTCCGACTTAGAAAACATTGAACCACTCTTTAATAGCGTTATAGACTCATGCGGGCACATCGATATATTAGTTAACAACGCAGGCAGAAGTCAGCGCTCACTATGCATTGAAACTCCTTTCGAACATGATGAAACAATTATGCGACTAAACTTTTTTTCAGTAGTGAAACTATCAAAATTAGTATTAAAGCATATGCACGCTAAAAAAAATGGTCATATTATTGCAATCGGAAGCATCACGGGTAAATTTGGTTTTCCAATGCGCTCAGCCTATGCTGCGTCGAAGCATGCATTGCAAGGATTTTTTGAATCATTACAATGCGAATTAGCTCATGAATCTATCCGAATCGGAATTATTCATCCTGGTCGAATTCAAACAAACATTTCACTTCATGCGCTCACTCATAGCGGAGAATCGCATGGAAAAATGGATGACGGACAAAATCATGGGATGAAAGCCGAAATTTGTGCTGAAAAAATAATTAATGCAATAATTAGGAATAAAAAAGAAACCCTTATCGGAAATAAGGAATTATTAATGGTGCACATACGACGTTTTTTGCCTTGGCTCTACTATCGTTTAGCTCCACAAATTAAAAATTAAATACACAGAAATACTCCTCAAATAAAATAGAAAATCATGAAAAAAAACATCTCTGGGATTCAGCAAGTTGGTATTGGTGTTCGCAATGTAGAAGAGGCCTGGAAATGGTATAGAAAAGCATTTGGCATGGACATTAACATCTTTGAAGATACTGCTGTAGCTCGCCTAATGAAACACTATACCAATGGTAAAGAATGCGAACGACATGCTGCTTTAGCTATGAATATGAATGGTGGCGGTGGATTTGAAATTTGGCAACACACTAGCTTCGAATCTCAAAATCCAAAATTCGATATCCAATTAGGAGATACAGGCATTTTCATTGTGAAAATGAATTGCAAGGATGTGAACAAAGCATTTCAATTTCATCAAGAAATACATTGCAATATACTCTCTCCTATTCTCAACGACCCTTCTGGAAATCTTCATTACTACATGAAAGATCCCTATGAAAATATTTTTGAAATTGTTGAAACGAATTACATTTATAAGCAGCAATCTTCTGTAACTGGAGGCGTTGCCGGTGTAGTAATTGGAGTAAGCGATATGGCTGCTTCTCTAGAAGTTTATGCTGGGATATTAGAATATTCCGAACTTGTTTATGATTCTTGTGGTGTTTTCCCCGATTTAAAAAATCTACCTGGAGGCGAACAAAATGTGCGTCGTGTTTTACTGAAGCACAAAGCTCGTTCAGGAGCATTCAGCAAGTTATTCGGACCAACTCAAATTGAGTTAATTCAATGCCTTGATCGCAACCCGAACTATATTTTCGAAAATAGAATTTGGGGAGAACTCGGATATATTCATCTTTGTTTTGATGTAAATGGCATGGACTTACTCGAAAAAGAGACTACCGAACTAGGCTTCCCTTTCACCGCCAATAGCTCAGATAGCTTTGATATGGGAGTAGCTGCTGGGCACTTTGCCTATATTTCCGATCCTGACAACACGCCTATTGAGTTTGTTGAGACACACAAGCTGCCCATTCTCGCAAAACTCGGGTGGTACATGAATTTGAAAAATCGAAATCCTAAAAAAACGCTACCTAATTGGATGATTAACACCGTATCGTGGGGAAGAATTAAAGATTGAAAAAAAACTAAAATAACTAGATTAAAGCTATTAAATAAGAATTATATACTAATAACCTGAGTTTCGATTATTTTTTTTCGAAACTCAGGTTTTTAATACCTTACTTAACCCTTTGACAGAATTAAATCAGTGCATTTTTAATCCGTTAAATAATGATTGGGCTTTAAACGAATAAATATCTTGACCAAAACAGGGCTTATTACAACCCGTTGGCGGAATTAAATAATTTGAAAAATGTTTGAAATAAGTTGTGCATATTGTTGATATTTAGTGGTGTAAAATCTATTCCCGTCGCCAATTCAATGACTGCAGGAAACTTAGATATATCGGGAAAGAAGTGCAACTAGACTTGTTTGAAAGGGCCAATATCAGACTGGAAGTGCCTTACAGGTCAAACCAAAAGGACTGGAAACCTGTGTTTGCCCTTTTTGTCAAAGCCAGAAAGAGAGTTGAAACACTCTTTTCACAGCTTTGTGACCAGTTCAAGATAATCAGGAATTACGCAAAACAAACAGATGGACTGTTTGCCAGAATTATTGGTAAGATTAGTGCCCTTACCATACTTCAATATATGAACAAAATTAATGGACAGATTAAATATGCTCTCATTTAATTCCGCCAACGGATATATAATACTTTCGAACAAGTTTTTACATTTTTTATCAAAATCGTCTTTTATTATTTTCTAAGTCATTAGAAAACAGCAAATACAACGTGCTATTTAGAATAATTAAGAGTTATATTGACGATTATTCGGCTTAAATTGTAACATTTAATACTTAACTGACTTCAGTTTTTGTCATAAAGGACTGCCCAATGGTTAAAACTGAATTCAGTTTTTATCATATATGACGCATATCATGCGTCGCTACGAATGTTTTTTGTAATAAAAGTGAGGTGTATTATGCGTGGTTGCGGTTTGGTTTTGTAATATAAGACCGTTGTACGGTATTAATATATACATACGCATTTCTGGTTTCGCACCTATCGGCGCTTAGGGTTGGGGTGCTTTGCTTTCATAGTGCGATGCACTATGTGAACGGACAAGCATCAACAAAGCGCCAACAGGTGCGAAAGAGGACGTTTAAATGGTATGAATTATATTTGCTATAAAGACCGCAGGGCGATGCTCCTTTGTTGGGTTGCAAATGTTTCGATTTACTTACCGTTAGGTGGGTGAGCGATTGTAGCGGAAATCCTTTTAAGTGGGCTTTGGTTCTCGCCCACTTAAAAGATTGCAGCGGAAAGCGCGACGGCATGGGCGTGGGAATGCGGTGGGTAGGAATGCCGGCACCCCCTAAGGAAAGTGGGAATGATTTGAGAAGGTTATATCTATTTTTTAAGCTTGACTTTCGCTACTGATGTATTCCGTTGCTTTTAAATTAGCTGTATTTTTCGAATTGATTGTTGCCATTAGCGATGAGAAGTTAAATAATTGAATTATATTTGCACATTGAATGAAACAGTGTAGATAATTATATAGTTATGACAAATAAAGTAAGGGTGCGTTTTGCCCCAAGTCCAACAGGAGCTTTGCATATGGGTGGAGTTCGCACGGCTCTTTTCAATTTTCTTTTTGCCAAACAGCAGGGTGGAGATTTTCTTCTACGCATTGAGGATACCGACCAAACCCGTTATGTGCCTGGTGCGGAGGATTATATCATTGAATCATTGAAATGGTGTGGCTTAATTCCTGATGAAGGCGTTGGTTTTGGAGGTGATTGTGGTCCTTATCGACAATCGGAACGAAAGGCCATATATAAGCAATATGCTGATCAATTAATTGAAACAGGAAATGCTTATTATGCTTTTGATACGGCGGAAGAATTGAACGAACTTCGAGAGAAAGCTGAGGCTAATAAAGAGACTTTTTCGTATGATTTACACACGCGAGGTAGTCTCACAAATTCGCTTACACTTTCACCTGATGATGTAAAAATGCGCATTGAGCGTGGCGATAATTGGGTTATTCGTTTTAAGATGCCTGAAAATGTGGAAGTTGTAGAGGCTGATATTATTCGTGGCACTGTTAAATTCAATACGAACACGCTCGATGATAAAGTTCTTTTCAAAGCCGACGGCATGCCAACTTATCATTTAGCTAATATTGTTGACGACCATTTAATGCGCATTTCGCATGTAATTCGTGGTGAAGAATGGTTGCCTTCGATGCCTCTTCATGTTTTACTCTATGAAGCTTTGGGTTGGGCGGAAACTCGTCCGAAATTTGCTCATTTACCGCTTATTTTGAAGCCAACAGGAAAAGGGAAACTTAGTAAGCGTGATGGAGATAAGATGGGTTTCCCGGTGTTTCCGATGGTTTGGAAAGATCCTGAAACGGGTGAGACATTTCATGGTTATAAAGAAGATGGATATTTTCCTGAAGCATTTCTCAATATGTTAGCTCTTTTGGGTTGGAACGATGGTAGTGAGCAAGAATTTTTCAGTATGGAAGAGCTTATTTCAAAATTTTCGCTCGATCGAGTAGTTAAAAGTGGGGCACGTTTTGATCCAGAAAAGACAAAGTGGTTCAATCGCCATTATTTACAGCAAAAAAGCAATGCTGAATTGCTTCAAGAGTTTAAGCCCTTAGTAGCTAAAAAAACGAGTGCGAGCTACAGCGATTCTGAACTTATCAGAATCATTGAGTTAGTAAAAGAACGTTGTGAATTTCCGCAAGACCTTTGGTTGCAATCGGAATATATGTTCCACTCTCCCACTTCGTATGATGAAAAAACGGTTCAAAAGAAATGGGCAGCCGATAGTGGGGTTAAATTAAGCGAAATAATTGGTGTTTTCAGATTGGTTAGCGACTGGAAAGCTGCGACTATAAAAGAAGCATTTTCGACTTTCATGAATGAAAAAGGATGGGGATTCGGCATTGTAATGGTTCCTATTCGTTTGGCATTGGTTGGAAGTAGTCAGGGAGCCGATTTATTTGATATTTGCGAAATCATTGGCAAAGAGGAAACAATCAGTCGAATGAAAAAGGCTGTGGAAGTGTTAGGCTAAGAAATGAAACAGCAAAAAATGTCTTATATTCGGACGTTTTTAATTACTATATGTTACAAAATAATTTCACACAAATAAAAAAATATGACTAAAACTGTTATCGAAAGAGCAGCTGATAATGTTCGCATTTTATCGGCTGCCATGGTTGAAAAAGCCAAATCGGGTCATCCTGGAGGAGCTATGGGTGGCGCAGACTTTGTTAGCGTACTCTACTCAGAATTTTTAAACTATGATCCTAGCGATTTAGCTTGGATTAATCGCGACCGATTCTATCTAGATCCTGGTCATATGTCACCTATGTTATATTCTATCCTTTCTTTAACAGGAACATATAGCATGAATGACCTTGCTAACTTTCGTCAGTGGGAAAGCATTACACCTGGTCACCCAGAAGTAGATGTGCTTCGTGGAGTAGAGAATACGTCAGGACCACTAGGACAAGGGCACACTATGGCAGTAGGAGCTGCTATTGCTGAAAGATTTTTAGCTGCAAAGTTTGGAGAATGGACAGCGCATAAAACCTATGCATTCATTTCAGATGGCGGTGTTCAAGAAGAGATATCGCAAGGAGCAGGACGCATTGCTGGTCACTTAGGATTGAGCAACTTAATCATGTTCTATGATTCAAATGACATTCAACTTTCAACAACTACTTGCGAGGTAACTACCGAAGATACTGCAAAGAAGTATGAATCATGGGGGTGGAAAGTAGTAACAATTGACGGTAACAATGCCGATCAGATTCGTAAAGCACTCAAAGATGCACAAAATGAGACAAAAAAACCAACGATAATCATTGGTAAGACCATCATGGGCAAGGGTGCAGTTACAGCTGAAGGAGCCAATTTTGAGGGTAAGACCTCTACGCATGGTCAACCATTAGGAGAGGCAGGAGCATCACTAGCTAAAACTATTGAGAACTTAGGTGGAAATCCTGATTCTCCCTTTACAATATTTAGTGATGTGCAAGCTTTGTTTGATGCACGCAAAGAGGCATTAAAGAAAGCAGCAGCTGAAAAGAAAGCAGCACAAGCGGCATGGGCAAAATCGAATCCAGAATTGGCTAAGAAACTAGCTACATTCTATTCAAAAGAAGCTCCAAAATTTGATTTTTCTAAAATAGAACAAAAAGCGGGCTCAGCAACTAGAGCAGCATCGGCAACAGTGTTGGGAGCATTTGCAAAAGAAATTGAAAATATGGTTGTTTCTTCAGCCGATCTTTCAAATTCAGATAAGACTGATGGTTTCTTAAAGAACACGAAAGCTATTAGTAAAGATGATTTCTCGGGTCAGTTCTTGCAAGCAGGTGTGTGCGAATTAACGATGGCTTGCATTATGAACGGTATGGCATTACACGGCGGAGTTATTCCAGTTTGTGCTACATTTTTTGTATTCTCTGATTATATGAAACCAGCGGTTCGACTTTCAGCATTGATGGAACTTCCGGTGAAATATGTTTGGACTCACGATGCATTCCGAGTGGGAGAAGATGGACCAACTCATCAACCCGTTGAGCAAGAAGCACAAATTCGTTTGATGGAAAAGCTGCAAAATCACAAACACAAGAACTCTATGCTAGTTCTTCGTCCTGCTGATTGCGAAGAAACTACTGTGGCATGGAAAATGGCATTGGAGAATATCGACACACCAACAGGCTTAATACTTTCTCGTCAGAATATTACCAATCTCCCCTCTTCGAGCAATCGGTATGATGCGGCTTTAGAAGCTGAGAAGGGAGCTTACATTGTGAGTGATTGTTCAGGAACGCCTGATGTAATACTTTTGGCATCGGGATCGGAAGTAAGCACATTGGTTTCAGGAGCTGAATTATTAGCTAAAGATGGCGTAAAATGTAGAATTATTTCTGTTCCTTCAGAAGGAGTATTCCGTAGTCAATCGGCAGAATACCAAAGAGCAATACTTCCTGCAGGCGTTAAGAAATTTGGTATGACAGCTGGTCTTCCTGTAACATTGGAAGGTCTTGTGGGTGCCGATGGTAAAGTGTTCGGATTAAATTCTTTCGGATTCTCTGCACCATACACTGTGCTCGATGAAAAATTAGGTTTCACAGGCAAGAATGTATATAATCAGGTGAAGAGTTTGCTTTAGTTAAAATCTTTTCAATGAAATGACAAGCCCCGAATCTATTTGAATTGATTCGGGGCTTTAATTATTGTTTGAAATAGAATTGTTATTTTGAGAACCGATTAGCGAGTTAATCTTTTAGTAGCATTACTCTATTTCACATTCACAATTTATAGGGACTTCTCTTTTAAAAGATTGTTCTAATGAAATAAAAGTTTCCGTACTAGCCACACCAGCAATTTTCTGAATTTTAGTATTTAGAATTTCTTTCAAATGCTCATTATCCTTAGCGTAAACTTTTGCGAAAATGGAATAAGCTCCAGTTGTATAGTGACATTCAACTACTTCGGGTATACCATTTAGTAAAATTGCAACATCTTCATAGAAACCTCCTTTTTCGAGGAATATACCTATGTAAGTACATGTTTTGTAATTTACTTTGTTAGGGTCAACATTATAACCTGAACCAGTTATAACATTTAACTCCACCATGCGATTCACTCTTTGATGCACAGCTGCTCTAGAAACTCCAACTTCAGTTGCCACATCTTTAAATGGGATTCGAGCATTTTTTGTAATTATATCCAAAATGTGCAAGTCAATTTTATCAAGATTACTTCTTAGTGTCATATTGCAGTCTAGTTTTAATTTTCAGAAATACAAAGATAATAATTTTATCATATCGAAATCAAAATAAATAATATTCTTTCAAAATGACATTCATATTCTCGAATATCCACTTCTTATTCCTATTTACAACGCAAGTCACTAGAAAAGCGAGCCATTATAGCAATAGTGATAGCTTGAAAAATGTACTTGAGCGATTATTTTAAATATTTTCTAAAAATAATTCCAAAAAAATGAATTCTTATCAAGTATTTTCACTACTTTTATGCTAGCAATGCAACTCATTGAAGAGGTTAAGTGTATTGCTCTTCAATGCAGCAGCATTTATTGATGAATATTACTTTCAAAAAATAAAATTTTAACCAACGATGAAAATCATTAGATTTACCATTTCGATTATTCTTTTAAGCTTTGTTTTTGCAGCAGAAAGTGCACTTGCTCAATCGTCTAATTTTTCATATAATAATATTTCTGAACCAAAACAACTTTCATCTTCCAACAGCGAGGAAATATCCGCATTTTCCTTTCCAATTACGCATCAAATTTATTATTCAAAACTTTCCCATTTTCAAACCATAGAAGGGAAACAGCTTTTCTATGAATCGCTCCAGCTAGAGCAAAAGCAGCTGCAACTAACACGCAACATTAACGAATTACGCATCGAATATGCAAGCAAAAGCAACACAGCTACTCAGAAACATGTAGCTGATGAAATTTTATTGCAAGAGAAAAATGCTTATACTCTTCAGCAAGAAATAAACTCGTTAAAGTTGAAATCAAATGAATTGGAGTATAATTATTGGATGAGTCGAAGCGAGCAAGAGCGGAATGAATTTGGGCAAAGTTTCATGCCCGAAGCAGTGGCGTATGCAATAAGTAGCGATTATATTAATGTGAATCCACTCAATACGAAATTGAGCTATGCCATTTCAGAGAGAGTACCGACAAGAATTGAGCTCGAAGCCGAACGACTTGCTGCCGAAAATCAGCTACACTATAAGATTCAAGTTGGCAGATACAAAGTAATACCAAAATCTGTTCAAGCTAAATTTAATAAATTTAGCATTATTCGACGGATAGACAACATCAGCAATGATAAAGGAGAAACAATCTATACAATTGGTGATCTTACGGATTATAATTCTGCCAAATTAATGCAGGCACAGATAGAAACTGAAGGGTTTAGCAAGACTAAAATTGTTGCTTTTAAAAAGAACATAGAAGTTTTGATTGATGAAAACGGAAAGGAAATAAATTAAATATGCATTCATGAGTGCTCTACTAACAATTTTATTACTAATATTAATAGGAATCATCCTCCTATTTATTGAATTTGTAATAACTCCTGGATTATCGATTAGCGGAATCGGAGGTATTTTGCTGCTTATTCTAAGCATCTTTATAGCTTTTCAGCATTTCAATTGGATTATTGGTAGTGTTACTGCCCTATTTATTCTTATTTTTGTGCCAATACTTGTATTAAAATTTTTCAAAACAAGAGCAGGAAAAAAAATCATGCTCAACACGAAAATAGATAGCAGCATAAATCACATTGAAAATATTCAAGTTCATGACCAAGGTATTACAATGAGCAGGCTTGCTCCTGTTGGAAAATCAAAAATTGGAAATCAAACCGTAGAAACCAAAGCTTCACAAGGATGGATTGATTCCAACCAGAAAATAAAAGTTATTGAAGTTAATAAAAATCAAATAATTGTAGAACCCTTAAATTAATTACAATGGAACCGTATGTAATTTTCAGTTTTGTGGTGGGAGCCTTTATTCTCATCATGATACTACTCTATTTTATTCCTGTTGGTCTGTGGTTTTCTGCCTTAGTTTCTGGTGTGCGAATTTCTTTAGTTCAACTCTTTCTGATGCGATTCAGAAAAGTACCACCTTCAGTAATTGTTCGTGCCCTCATTGAAGGAACCAAGGCTGGTATTAAGCTTGAAGCAGATAAACTTGAAGCACACTACTTAGCTGGAGGTCAAGTAGACATGGTTGTTCATGCGCTTGTATCGGCTGAAAAAGCAAACATTGATCTATCTTTCAACATGGCTACAGCTATCGACTTGGCTGGTCGAGATGTATTTGAAGCTGTTCAAATGTCAGTAAATCCTAAAGTTATTGACACTCCACCAGTGGCTGCTGTAGCTAAAGATGGTATTCAACTTATTGCAAAAGCGCGTGTTACAGTTCGAGCAAACATTAAGCAATTGGTTGGAGGAGCTGGTGAAGAAACAATCTTGGCTCGTGTTGGCGAAGGAATTGTGTCGTCGATTGGTTCTAGTGCTACCCATAAATCAGTGCTTGAAAATCCAGATTCCATTTCTAAATTAGTACTTGGAAAAGGTTTAGATGCAGGTACCGCATTTGAAATTCTATCTATTGACATTGCCGATATTGATATAGGTAAAAACATTGGTGCAGGATTACAAATAGATCAAGCCGATGCCGATAAAAATATTGCTCAAGCGAAAGCTGAGGAACGTCGTGCGATGGCTGTTGCTTTAGAACAAGAAATGCGAGCGAAAGCACAAGAAGCACGCGCAAAGGTAATTGAGGCTGAAGCACAAGTCCCTTTAGCATTAGCTGAAGCATTCCGCAGCGGAAACATTGGAGTAATGGACTACATGAAATATAAAAATATCATGGCCGATACTCAAATGCGAGAATCTATTGCTGGCGAAGAGCATAAGAAAAAATAATCACAATGGGGGCGTAACTAATCAGTAGCGCCCCTTTTTGTTTTTCTAAAAATTATAACATCTCAATTTTGCAGCCCGTCGTTTCATGCGTTGTTGTATTTTTATTAATCTAATTCAAGTTTTAAAGTCTTAGTATTCGCTATCTCTTTAATAAACTAGTACAAAAGACATTCTACTTGAAATCGAAATCACAAAACACCTATTTTTTAAAAAATCTCCTTAACTATCACTTAATATATAACTGATATTCCTCCCTTAATGTGATTTAACAAGAGTCACTCTTTTCACCTGAGTTATTTCAAACCATAGCAGATACCCATCAGGTGTCACAAGAATATTATTATAATAATATGCTATATCACAACTGAATACTAGTTCCAAATAGACTAACCTGGCTTTTATTTCTTGCACTTAGAATTAACTGACAACAACATCTTTCCTAAAATTTCCAATAAAAAGAATGCTAAAGAAAAATTTATTTTTGCATAATCTTAGACTAATTCACATCGACTATCTTTGTCCTAGAATTATCAATCGTAAGTTTAGGTTTGATTAGTTTTATTGGTTTAGTTAGGTTTGGAAGAGGTCGGAATAATTTCCCACCTCTTTTTTATTTCCTAGTGGTGCAAAGAGATTTCACACCGTGTGAAAATGATATTTATTCTTGCCTATTTCTAAGGTATCATCAAAAATTTAGCTAAGTAATCGATGCATATATGAACTTTTCTATTTAAATTAGCAGAATAAAACTCAATCAATATCATTTTTTTTTAAAGCTTATCAAAAATACCTAAATCATTCTATAAAAACATGCAAGCATTTTGTAAATTTTGGCTCTCGGTTCTAGGATGGAAAGCGATGTCGCCCGTGATGCCTCATAAAAAAGCCATTATCATCGGAATGCCTCACACTAGTGCTTGGGATTTTATCATATCATGGTTGTATTACACATCCATAGGAGGAACTGCTCATGTTGTTATAAAGAAAGAGTTCTTTTTTTGGCCTATTGGACATTTCTTAAAAAAAGCGGGTTGCATACCAATTGATCGCACTAAAGGAGCACCTATCGTTCGCCAAATTATCGATGCAATGAATCTAACTGATGATATTTTTCATCTTGCCATGACTCCCGAAGGAACTCGCAAGAAAACAACAAAATGGAAAGCTGGATTTCACACCATCGCAAAAGCCACTGGTGCTACAGTATATTTAGGATATTTCGACTTCGGAAGAAAAGAAATAGGTTGGTATGATGTTTTTGAACTATCAGATGATCCTCAAGCCGATATTAAACGGATGAAAGCCTTCTATCGCACGACTAAAATCACAGGAAAGTATCCCGATCGTTTCACCTTTGATGATTAAAAGAAACTACCCCCTATTTTTCATCTAATAGAATTAAATAATCTTCGCAGATCATATTTTATTATTTTGCTGACTCTTTACTCTGAAACATCATCGATGAATCGAACGACTCTACAAGGATTTCCAAAAGCGAGAACCCCACTAGGGATGTCATTTGTTACCACACTTCCAGCTCCGATAACTGTATTATCACCGATTGTCACTCCAGGCAAAACAACCACATTACCACCAATCCACACATTATTACCTACCACTATTGGATGTGCATATTCAAGCCATTTATTTCTTTCTAGAGCATTTAATGGATGACCAACAGTGTAAAACCCGCAATTAGGGGCCACAAAAACATGATCTCCAAAAGTAATTTTCCCACAGTCAAGCATGACGCAATTGTGATTTGCAAAAAAATCATTGCCAATCTCGATATTCGTTCCGTAATCACAAAAAAAATCTGCTTGAATTTTTACGTTGATCCCCATTTTCCCTATAATTGTTCGGAGTTTATCATCTCTCTCCTGCTCACAATCGGGATGAATCTGATTATACTCATGACATTTCGCCTTACATTCTCGCAACTCTTCTAAAAGCTGTCTATCAGTAGTGTCGGCCAGTAAGCCTGCTAATAATTTTTCTTTTTCTGTCATCATTTTTTCTTAAAGATACAAATACCGAAATCAATCAGTCATTTTGAATGTATAAAAGTATGGAAATTTCCATATCAAGCACAATCAAAGTTGAAAAAACTTTTATGCTAATTCCTCTCAGAAAAATAAATCACATTTAAAAACTACTCCAACAAAAAATCTTCCTACTTTTTTCTTACGAATGAACCAGCTTAAAGGATGAGCAAACAATATAAACTACATGAGAAAAAAAAATACTAAACAGATTCAACATGCACGCAATTTTATTTTTAAAAAAAAGGTTGAAATTTTAGAAAAGCCATTGAATAGGTTCTAAATAAAATTTCTACCTTTGTCATATCGTTACCAAATCAAACTTTAAACACAATGGGAGGCAAAAAACCCCTAAAGATTTTCAGTGGAACAGCAACCACTTACTTAACATCAAAAGTATGCAACAGTATGGGCATTGAACTTGGGAAATCAAGCTGTCCAGTTTTTGCTGATGGCGAATTTGAACCTTGTTTTGAAGAAACAATTCGAGGTTGCCATGTTTATATTATGCAATCAACGTTTCCAACAAGTGACAATCTGATGGAACTTTTGCTAATGATTGATGCAGCCAAGAGAGCTTCAGCATATAAAACAATTGCTGTAATGCCTTATTTTGGTTTTGCAAGGCAAGATCGAAAAGATAAACCTCGCGTTTCGATTGGAGCAAAAGTTGTTGCTGACATGCTCACCGCCGCAGGTGTTGATAGAGTAATTACCATGGATTTACATGCTGATCAAATTCAAGGTTTCTTCAATGTGCCGGTTGACCACCTTTACGCATCAACTCTATTCATTCCATTTATAAAGAAAATGGGACTTCGAGATGTTGTTATCGCATCACCCGATGTTGGAGGAACTAAACGTGCAAATGCATATGCAAGAGCTTTAGGCACCGACATGGTAATTTGCCATAAATCAAGAGCAAAAGCCAACGTAATTGATAGCATGACCGTGATTGGTGATGTTAAAGGAAAAGATGTTATCTTGATTGATGATATTATCGACACCGCAGGCACTATGACCAAAGCTGCTGGACTAATGAAAGAACAGGGAGCTAATTCTGTTAGAGCATTTGCAGCTCACGGTCTACTTTCCGATCCAGCTGTTGAACGCATTGAAGAATCGGCTTTAGAGGAAGTATATTTTACCGATTCTATACCGCCTAAACGCACTTCTAGTAAGATTAAATATTTATCAACTTCAGAAATGTTTGCTCGCGCAATTCAAAAAGTATATAATAATGAATCAATAAGCGAGGAGTTTTTCAAATAATTTTATATCTTTGCACAACTTTTTCCGCATCGCTTGCGGAATTATGTATGCGGTTTGCCCTTTTTTAGGGAGGGCTGAGTACCATAATTATTAATTTATATTTTTACAACATGAAATCTGTTGCAATTAACGGCGAATTAAGAACGGCCGTAGGAAAGAAAGACGCAAAAGCGTTAAGAGCTGAGTCTAAAGTACCTTGTGTATTATATGGCGGAAATGAACCAATCCACTTTCAAGCAGACTTTGCTGAATTTCGCAAGATTGTTTATACTCCTAATGTTTACATCGTATCATTAATGATCTCTGGAAAAGAATATCAAGCAATTATGCAAGATATCCAATGGCATCCAGTACAAGAAGAAATCCTTCACGTAGATTTTCTTCAAGTAGCGGAAAATAAGCCTGTGAAAATCGAAGTTCCAGTTAAAGTTGAAGGATACGCTAAAGGTATGCGTGCAGGGGGTAAACTTAAACTCAACCTTCGCCGCTTGAAAATTAAAGCTTTACCAACAAACATTCCTGATAGCATCAAAGTAAACATCGATGCACTAGAATTAGGTCAAGCAATCAAAGTTGGACAAATTGATGCAAAAAATGTAGAGATTTTGAATTCAAAATCTAACCCAGTTGTTACAATCATGATTACTCGTGCTGCTCGTGCTGCTATGAATGCTTCAGCCGCTGCTGCTACTCCTGCTAAAAAAGGAAAAAAGTAATCTAATTTAAATTTCTCGATATGAAATATCTAATCGTTGGGTTAGGTAATCCAGGAAGAGAATACGAGAACACCCGACATAACATCGGTTTTAAAATATTGGACGCCCTAGCTGGTGCGTCCAATATTAGTTTTAAAGATGGTCGTCATGCTTGGGTTGCTGAATATAAATTCAAAAGTCGTACACTCATTCTTCTGAAACCCACAACATACATGAATTTAAGCGGTAAGGCTGTTCGCTATTGGATGTCGGAAGAAAAAATTCCAATCGAAAATATCCTTGTCCTTGTTGACGATCTTGCCCTCCCCTTTTCTTCCTTAAGACTTAAAGCTCAAGGAAGTGACGCTGGACACAATGGTCTCAAAAGTATTCAAGAATGCCTAGGAAGCAATAATTATGCTCGCCTACGGTTTGGTATTGGTGATGATTTTAGTAAAGGAAGGCAAGTCGATTATGTACTTGGCGAATGGTCTAAAGATGAATCTTTAGATCTCCCTCTCAAAATAGATGAATGCATCAATATAATTCACAGCTTTGTGTCTATTGGAATTAGTCAAACAATGAATCAATCTAACAAGCGGAAATAACATGGATGTACAAGTTCGGATTGACAAATGGCTCTGGGCTGTTCGCATATTCAAAACTAGAACTATTGCTGCTGAGGCATGTAAAAAAGGTAAAATATACATTGCTGGTAGTCAAATAAAGCCTTCTCGAACAGTTAAGATTGGCGACATTATCAGCGTAAAGAAACCTCCTATTACTTATCAATTTCGAGTTGAAGGACTTATTGAAAAACGAATCGGCGCTAAATTAGTTGATGAATATATGACTAATATTACCCCCGAATCTGAGCTCGATGCAATTATTTTACAAAAACAGATTGGATTTATGCAGCGCGATCGAGGCACTGGAAGACCAACAAAAAAGGAACGACGCGATATGGATAGCTTTTTTGATGATTGGGATATTGAGTTAGATGAATAAATATTTACCGAAAAAAATGGTAATAATAATTCAAAAAATGTATATTTGCAATTATTCCTTCATTAACTAAGCTATATGAACAAGAATCAGAAGAAAATCGCCAAAGAAATCAGAAGTTATATAATTATAACTGTCGGTCTGTTAATTGGCACATTAGGATGGACAGCTTTTCTAATTCCATCAGGTATTGTTGGAGGAGGTTTAACTGGTATTGCAACAATTTTATACTTTATATTGGGATGGAATCCAGGAATCAGTTCTTTAGTAATTAATATACTTCTCATCATTTTAGCCATAAAAGTTCTTGGATCTTCCTTTGGTATTAAAACTATCTATTGCGTACTCCTTTTTGCTGGCTTATTGAGCTATTTTAGTAGCGTATTCACAACTCCTCTACTATCCGACACTATGATGAACACAATTGTAGGAGGAATCTTAATTGGATCAGCTGCGGGTGTTATCTTTATAAATGGTGGAAGTACAGGCGGAATTGATATCGTTGCTCTAATGATTAATAAATATCTCAACATCAGCTTAGGTAGATTATTATTAAGTCTTGATGTAATAATCATCTCATCATCCTACTTCCTAGTCCAAAAATCATCTATTGAAACTGTTGTTTATGGACTCATGACGATGGCTATTCTTGCATATTGTGTTGACTTAATCATCTCTGGAAACAAGCAAACCATGCAGTTCTTCATTATATCGAAAAAATCTGATGAACTAAAATATGCGATTATTCATACTGCAAAACGTGGGTTAACTGTACTAAATGGTTCTGGAGGATATACAGGTGATGACAGAGCTGTTTTAATGGTTATATCTAGTAAAAGAGATATGCAAGAAGTTTTTAGTGTTGTGAAAGAAGTTGACCCTGATGCTTTCATCACTGTAGGAACAGTTATGGGTGTATATGGACTTGGATTTGACAAAATTCACAGCGCTAGATAATAATTGAATCTATCTTTACTCCATGATATTCATGCGAGCAAACGGAACGGAGTCTTGACCTACAAATTTACCCTGCTGATATTTATGATGACCTACCATGGCAATCATTGCCGCATTATCCATGGTAAACATGAATTTAGGAATAAAAACTTTCCATTTTCTTTTCTTCCCCTCTGTGAGTAATGCTTTTTGCAAACCCGAATTTGCAGATACACCTCCAGCAACAGTTATCTCTGTGATGCCTGTTTCCTTACTTGCCTTGATAAGTTTTTTTAGCAATATTTCAATAATTGTTTTTTGAAGCGACGCACACAAGTCTGCTTTATTTTCTTCAATAAAATTAGAATTTTCTTTTAATCTATCGCGCAGAAAATATAAAAAACTTGTCTTTAATCCACTAAATGAATAGTTCAATCCTTCAATACGTGGCTTTGCAAATTCAAATGCATCCGAATTTCCTTCCTTTGCCAACTTGTCGATAAGTGGACCTCCCGGATATGACAAACCCATAACTTTTGCACATTTATCAAATGCCTCTCCTGCTGCATCATCTATAGTTTGACCGATAACTTCCATTTCAAGATGATCTTTAACCAAAACAATTTGAGAATTTCCTCCACTAACCAACAAGCACAAGTGAGGAAACTTAGGCTCATCATTTTCTACTTTCTGCTCCTTTAAAAAATGTGCCAAAATATGTCCTTGCAAATGATTAACTTCTACCAATGGAACACCTAAACTCTGTGAAAATCCTTTAGCAAAAGAAGTCCCAACTAATAACGAACCCAACAATCCAGGTCCTCTAGTAAATGCAACAGCATTAATATCTTCTAGTTTAATTCCCGACTGCTTTATTGCTTGATCAACCACCGGCACAATATTTTGTTGGTGAGCTCTCGATGCTAGCTCTGGAACAACTCCACCATATAATTCATGAATTTTTTGACTTGCAATCACATTCGATAACACAAATCCATTTTTCAACACTGCTGCAGATGTATCATCGCAAGATGACTCAATACCCAAAATAATACAGTCTTTGTGGCTCATAAGCTCTAGTTCGTATCTATTATTTATTCCATTCGGCTTGCAAAGCCTCATATATTTTACACCCAACCCATGCATCTGTAGCTGCATATCTTTGTTGAGACTCCGTTAATGTTGGCAATTCCCAATTACTCAAGCGTTGAGACTTGGATATTTTAAATTTAAGAATTATTGCCGAAAGTTTCATCAAACTCATTTCTTCAATACCAAATTTTTTGACATAGGTTTGTAACTCTATAAATCCCGCTGGAATAAATCCATTTAATCGAGCAAGTCCTCGAATATCATCGGTTACTGCTGCGCCAACTTTAATTATTTTTTGTGAAGATAGAATCATTTTCAACTCATTCGACAAGCCAATTTTCTTCAATTGAAACAGAAATGCTCGTTGTCCATCTGAAAGCTGCAAAAGAGCAACTGAATTTCTAGTTCCTCTTTTAAACGACGGCTTCGTCTCTGTATCAAATCCTAAAATTGAACATTCATTTAAATAAGCTATTGCTTCGCGTTCTTTTGCTTTAGTATCTATAACCGTTATTTCACCTTCAAATCCACGAACTTCTATTAAACTTAGTTCTTCCTTGGAAATTGTTGGTTGATATAGATTCATATTTTTTGAAAAATCCAACATATTTATTCCTCATCTAAATCATATTTCCCAGCCAACCAAGTCGGCACTATATTTTCGTCTTCTCCTTGACCAGATTTTATTTGCACTTTTTGTTCGAAATCTACATCCCCATAAACCAGCTGATGTATCGGCCTAAGCACATTGACTAATCGCTGCCCCCAGAAATCTTTAAAATGATTCAAGCATTCACTTAAAGCATCGAGCATAACATCTTCATCAGATGTTCGATAGTTCATAACAAAATCCTTTAAATCCTGATAAATATCTAAAATAGATTCCGAAATACTCTCACTAAGAGCCTCTTCTGCATATTGAATATCTACCGTGAAAACCTCTTTATAATCATCGTGTTCTCCTAATATATTTCTAATTCGAGATTGCAAATATGCATAATCCACTTCTGAAACAAAACTTTCAAGAAAAGCTTCTTCTGTCTCAATATCATCTGGCAGCATACTCGTTTTCAGATATAATAGTGTCAATAATTTTTGAGCTACCGATAACATCCGTTGAGCCGACATAGTCCCTGCTTCCTCTACAAACAAGCAAAACTCATTAGAAACAGCCACAAATTCAATTGTTTGCTTGGAATATATGATTTTATTTAGTTCTTCTGACATATCTATTTTATTGAATGGCTACAAAGATAAAAAATCAAATAGCATTATCTCTTTAATAATGCTAAATTTATTGCTTTTTTAGTCTGAATTATTCTCTCTTTTTTAGGGAACTTCTAAAAATTAGCTGTAAGATCATTTCGATTTTATAAGGGAAGATTTCCATCTTGATAATTCTTTAGCTCCAAATTCTTTTTACTAATATACAGAAAAAAGAAAAAGAGAGAAACACTCTTCAGTCTCTCTCTCTTTTTATCAGTTTTTAAACAAAGAACTACATTCCTTTTAATTTATTCAATTTTTCAACTACCGCATCACGCTTTTCTATATCATTAATACGATAATATAATTCTCTCAATGACTCTAATGAGAATGTATCCTTAGCATCTACCGCTGAAGCTTTTTCCATGTAAGGAATAGCTTGTACGAAGAATGCATTAGCTTTCGCTTTTTCCTCTTCGTATTTTTTACTTTGGCTAGGAGGAATATCATTTGCGACTGCAAGCTGAGCAGCTCCTCGATTGTAATAAATAACTCCAAGGTTATAATATGGATCAAAATAATCAGCTTTTAGCTCAACAGCCTTTTCATATGACTTAATCGCATTGTCATAATCCTTCATTTGATCAAACAAAGCTCCTTGCGCAAAATGGAATGATGCATTATTAGGATCTTGCTTAATAGCTATTTCCAAATATTTAATCGCATCATCTGTCTTACCAGTTTGCAAAAATAAATTAATCATATTTGTCACAATATTTGTACCTTCTGGATATTGTTTAAATCCAGTTTGAAGAGCTTCAATTGCGCCAACAGTATCTTGCTTATTTAAGTGCGACATCATGATATAATCATACATATCTGCACCTTGATATCCATAAGAAGCAACCTGTGTGTAATACTTAATTGCTTCATCATACAATTTTGCATTAAATGCGGCCAAACCTGCATTGAAAATAATTGTCGTATCGATTGATTTTTCCTCAGCTGTGTAAATTGAAAATTCATTAATTGCCAACACCTTTTTAAAATCTGACAATGCATCTTCAAATTTTTCTACTTTAAAGGCATCAACAGCATGTGATACTAGTGCAGAATTCAATTGAGTCAATCCCACTTTCATGAACGATGAAAATTGTCCATTTTCATCAAGTGAAATTGCCTTTACATATGAGTCATAAGCAATATCCAAAGGCTTTTCAACTGTTGTTTTCAACTTTGCATCCTTAGCAATTGCTGTGTAAACTTCGCCACGAACCATCCACGTTTTTGCCCATGGAATTGATTTTTCTGCTTTTATGTTGCTAGCATCTGAGGCTGCATCGATAAATTCTTTCGCTTTATCTAAGCTTCCTGCATCTTTACTAGCTTGCGCTGATCCTACTTTACCTTTTTGTGCGAAAGAACTTCCGCTAATAGCCAACATCAGGGCTACAATTACGATTACTCTTTTCATCTGTTTATTTGTTATTTATATATTTTAAAATATTAATTTTCATCTTCTGATCTCTCGTTAGAATCGGCATCTAATTCAGCCCTAGCAATCAGCTCATCAAGACCTGCATCATTAATTACTGCTGTAGATTCTGAAATTTCAGCTCCTTCCATAATTTCCGCATTTTCTGATTCTTCCGATTCCTGCACTTCTACACGAGCAACAGAGGCAATTTTATCATCATTACGTAAGTTAATTAAACGAACTCCCTGTGTTGCTCGCCCCATAACTCTCAAATCATCTATCGAAAGACGAATTGTTATTCCGCTGTGTGTGATAATCATCAAGTCATTTGCATCGCTCACATTTTTTATAGCGATTAAATCACCTGTTTTTTCTGTAATATTAATTGTCTTAACACCCTTACCTCCACGATTAGTCACTCGGTAATCTTCAATACTCGACCTTTTTCCATAGCCTTTCTCTGAAACTACAAGTACATCTTCTGATTGATTTTCAATGGTAATCATACCAATAACTTCATCATTTGCATGTCCTAGAGTAATTCCTCGAACACCAGTTGCTGTTCTACCAATAGCACGAACAATCTCCTCATGGAATCGAATAGCTTTACCTGAACGAACAGCGATCAGAATTTCATGATTCCCATTTGTTAATCTAGCTTCAAGCAGCTTATCGCCATCACGCACAGTTATTGCATTAACACCATTAGCTCTCGGACGAGAATAAGCCTCTAAAGAAGTTTTCTTAATTGTACCATTCTTAGTACATAAGATAATGTGATTATTATTAATATAATCTTCATCCTTCAAAGTCGTCACATTTATATAGGCCAACACTTTATCATCGGCTTCAATGTTCAAAAGGTTTTGAATTGCACGCCCCTTGCTTGTTTTCGATCCCTCAGGAATCTCATATACTTTCTGCCAATAGCACTTTCCATTTTCAGTGAAGAGCAATAATGTATTGTGCATTGTTGCCACAAATAAATGCTCCAAGAAATCTTCATCTCTAGTGTTACTACCTTTCGAGCCTACTCCTCCCCTTCCTTGTGTTTTAAATTCAGAAAGTGGTGTTCGCTTAATATAGCCCATGTGAGAAATAGTTATTACCATTTCATCATCGGCATAGAAATCTTCAGGATTAAACTCTTCTGCATTAGGAACAATTTCGGTTTTGCGTCCATCGCCATATTTAGCTTTAATTTCAAGCAACTCATCTTTAATAATCTGCATACGCAAATCCTCATTGGCCAAAATTTCTTTACAACGCTCAATGAATGCCATTACCTCCTCATATTCGGCATGCAATTTATCCTGCTCAAGGCCAGTTAAGCTGCGCAATCTCATTTCAACAATAGCTCTAGCTTGAACTTCACTCAAACTAAATCTAGCCATCAATGCCTCTCTTGCTTCATCAGGAGTTTTTGATGCTCTAATAATTGAAATTACCTCATCAATATTATCTGATGCAATAATTAACCCCTCTAAAATATGTGCTCGCTTTTCTGCTTGGTCTAATTCAAATTGAGTGCGACGAATTACAACATCATGACGATGTTCCACAAAATAGTGAATTAAATCTCTTAAATTTAATAACTTCGGACGACCATTTACAAGTGCAATATTATTTACACTAAATGATGTTTGAAGTTGGGTAAATTTAAACAGCTTATTCAACACAACACTTGGCATTTCATCTTTCTTCACATCAATCACGATGCGCATACCCTCTCTATCCGACTCATCATTAATGTTCGAAATCCCATCAAGCTTCTTATCGTTAACCATTTCGGCAATCTTCATGATAAGTTCTGCCTTGTTAACCATATACGGAATTTCAGTAACAACAATACGTTCTCTATTATTACCAAATGCCTCCACATGAGCTTTGCCACGAAGCATAATTCGCCCACGACCAGTTTCATATGATTCTTCTACTCCTTTATAACCATAGATGGTTCCTCCAGTTGGAAAGTCAGGAGCTTTAATGATTTCTATCAAACGTGATATCTCTATATCTCGATCACCGATATATGCTATTATTGCATCAATTGTATCAGTTAAGTTGTGAGGAGGCATGTTAGTTGCCATACCCACTGCAATACCCGAAGCTCCATTAACCAATAAAGCTGGAATGCGAGTTGGCAATACCGTAGGCTCTTTTAACGACTCATCAAAGTTTGGCTGGAAATCAACTGTGTTTTTATCTATATCAGCTAAAGTTTCCTCCGCAATTTTTGACATCCTAGCTTCCGTGTAACGCATCGCTGCCGGACTATCACCATCAACCGATCCATAGTTACCCTGACCATCAACAAGTGTATATCTCAGCGACCAATTTTGAGCCATACGAACCATTGTCATATAAACCGATGAATCACCATGTGGGTGATAACGCCCCATGACATCTCCAACAATACGAGCCGATTTCTTATAGGCTCTATTCGAAAGAACCCCCATTTCATTCATCCCAAAAAGTACACGACGATGAACTGGTTTCATACCGTCACGCACATCGGGCAATGCGCGAGAAACAATCACCGACATCGAATAGTCGATATATGCACTACGCATTTGTTCCTCAATATTTATTCTAATAATTTTTTCGCCTTCAGCCATTAATTTTTTAAATTAGTTCTTATTCACAATCGACAAAAGTAAAAAAATACTCTTAACCTAACAACTATTCAATTCTCTTTTATGACTACCACCCCCAATAATTAGTTTTTTTAACTCATCGAAAAATCATATCCACCTATTTTACAACGAAAACGCCTCAATTATTTCAAATTAAATATTCATCAACAATACTCACATTGCTTAAAACCATGAATACATAACTCCAACATAATCCAAAAAAAAATATATCTTTGTCAAAATACATCTAAAATACACCTACCATGATTAACCATGTTGTACTTTTTAAACTAAAAGAAAATACAGAACTCCTCTCGCAATTAAATTCATTCAAGCAGATGCTCATGGCACTCCCCGCCCTAATTCCTGAAATAAAACATCTTGAAGTGGGGATTAACCACGATTTGAAATCAAGCAATTATCATTTATGTATCATCAGCCATTTTGAAAACCTCGAAAGCATGAGAATCTATTTAGCACACCCCGAACACATAAAAGTAAGCTCTGAATTTAAAGATAAAATTGAAAGTCGATCATCGGTTGACTTCACGTTCTAACTAAAAAAAACAAGATAACTTTAGAGAACAACAAGCTCTCGCATTATATACATTATAACACTTAACACCCAAAACAATGAATTTATATCCTTTAAAATTTACCCCACAACTTCACGCTAAAATTTGGGGTGGAAACAAACTTCACAACCTATTACACAAAGAACCTTTAGCAAATTCGGGCGAGTCGTGGGAAATTTCAGGTGTTGAAAATAACGTATCGGTGGTGTCTAATGGATTTCTTGCCGAAAACACACTCGAAGAACTCATCGAAATATACATGGGAGAACTTGTTGGAGATAAAGTTTATGAAAAATTTGGTCTAGCTTTCCCTTTATTAATCAAGTTTATCGACTCCAACGATGATTTATCGGTACAAGTTCACCCCAACGACAAGCAAGCCGCAGAGAAACATCATTCCTTTGGAAAAACAGAAATGTGGTATGTAATGCAAAGCGACGAAGGGGCTAAACTCAATTGTGGATTAAAAGGTTCGCCAAGCGAAAGCGAGCTAAGAAAACTAGCCCTGCAAGGAAGTTTAAATGAAGTGCTCAACTTTATTGACGTGAAAAAAGGCGATAGCTTTTTTATTCCCGCAGGCACTGTGCATGCCATTGGAAAGGGCTTATTAATTGCTGAAATACAGCAAACATCAGATATCACTTATCGACTATTCGATTACAATCGCTTAGATAAGGATGGAAATCAACGTGAACTTCATTTAGAAGATGCCCTTTCGGCAATCGAATATTCTGCACCTACTCCAAAAAACATGTGCCGTGAACTCAAAGCCGATGTGCGAGAGGAACTAATTAATTGTCCCTATTTCACAACTAACATCATGACGCTTTCGCGAGGAATTCAGCGCGACATTTACGATTTAGACTCCTTCGTTATTTATATTTGTGTGGAAGGCGAAGCTGTGTTAATACATGGCGAAAATAGAGAATTAATTAAATTTGGCGAGTGCGTTTTAGTTCCTGCCTCTTGCCACCAATATGCATTAATACCCGAAAACAACGAGTGCAAATTATTAGAGGTTCACTTATAAAAATAACAAGCATTATATCATAAAATCAATAGGCATCTTTCGCTTGTGCAAAAAAAGCCTCAGCTTAAAACCATTTTAGAATCCCCTCAATAAAACACAGTCGAGGAAGTATATGCATGCTAAAATCTAAAAAATTCAAAAGAAATAATCTGGAGCAATTTTAAAATAAAACATTAATTTTGAACCAAAATAAAATCAACTCGAATCAATAACCTTGTGACATTTGATAAATATGGAAATAAATACCGCTAAATTTTGTATGAGCAACTCAAGTGTTGAAAAATGCCCAACTCCCGACAGACCCGAATTTGCATTCATTGGTCGCTCTAATGTTGGAAAATCATCACTCATCAACATGCTGACTAATCATAGCAAACTAGCAAAAACATCAGCTCGACCAGGCAAAACACAGTTAATTAATCACTTCACCATCAACAATAGCTGGTATCTGGTTGATTTACCTGGCTATGGCTATGCCAAAGTGTCTAAAAAAGCAAAGGATAAATTTCAAGCATATATCACCGACTACATTATCAATCGCCAAAACCTCTATTGCTTGTTCGTGCTAATTGACGTGCGACATGAAGCCCAAAAAATTGATTTAGAATTCATGGAATGGTGTGGCGAAAAAGGAATCGCATTTAGCATTATTTTCACAAAATCAGATAAGCTAGGCAAAAATCAATTAATAAATAACATTGCTGCCTACCGAAAACGAATGCTCGAAAATTGGGAAGAACTTCCCGAAATGTTTCACACGTCATCGGAACAAAAACAAGGTAGAGAGGAAGTTTTGACATATATTGAAAATATTATGCAGCAACAATAATCTTGTCAAACTACCAAACACACCAATTAAGTAGTTGATTTATAAGAAAAAACTCTCACTCTTTCTTTCTATCTTCTTTTATTTGGGGGTGCTTACATTTCCTATACCAGCTTTCACTCTCCCAACTTCACTTATCCAATTTGCATTGCGATGAGCGATTATTTGTACGGTGGCTGTGACCTACAGATTTTTATTTTCTTAAATGGCGCATGCTTATCTTTAGGGCGGAGTATGTTCGTTCCACTTGTTTTGTTGGCTTGCTGCACTGCCTCAGTTCTACTTCCTCCCCAAAGCATTGATGGCTTCGGTACTCACCAGCTTCTGCGTTGACATGCGCCAGACAATTTCTGGCAATAGGCGTTTTCGCCCAATTGTTTGATTGGAAGCGTAGGGTGTTGTCTAGCATCCTTGTTGCCCATATTTACACCTGCACTTTCGTTGGATTCAGATCGTTTCACAAGTATGTTATTTGATAATGGCATGCGATGGAGGGATAACGCTCACCCCTTAGCGGAAATAAATCAGCGCATTTTAATCCGTTAAAGAATGATTGAGCTTTAAACGAACAAAAATCGTAGTTAAAACACGACTCATTACAATATAAATGCAGACTGAATTTGCCTCATGAGAAAATTTATCAGCATTTAAGTTTGCTTAATTCACCTCATGAAAAAAAATATGGACAAATAAGCTTGCTTAATTCACCTCATGAAAAAAAATCTCACCCGATAAGTTTGCTTATTTTAACATATCAAAAAAAATATGGACAAATAAGCTTGCTTAATTCACCTCATGAAAAAAAATATCACTCAATAAGTTTGCTTATTTAACCTCATGAAGAAAAATATCACCCAATAAGTTTGCTTAATTCACCTCGTGAAGAAAAATATCACCCGATAAGTTCTTATAAAACTCTTGATTGAGAACGTTTATAGTCCTTTGCCCATGCCCTTTGATGATGATTGAGTGGCAATCAGATTGGATAAGCCAATTACACAACGTGATTAAGCTTAATGCATTCATTAAATTCCGTTGAAACATGAATGTGCACAACACTCTTCGTTAATGGGGCTTCTAAAAACAATATTTAGAAGTCCCCATATATCTTTCAGATTCTTTTATTTGACTGGTTTTCATTTTGGTTGAACCGATCTATGCCTCCTTCATTAATCATGTGCTGCCAGTATTTTTCAGCTAACAACTCTAAATACTTTCGCTTATTTTCGCGTCTTATAGTTGAGCTGGCATTGAAAAAAACAGTCGTTTTTTTCTTGAAAATAATTTTGGGAGTGAAAGTTGGGGTAGGAAATGCCAGCACCCTCTTTAATAAAAAAAGGAACATCTAAAATTTCAATTTCAGAAGCTCCTTTCAAAACAGTCAATTCCAAACTGTCAAAAAAAATATTATCACACCTTAGCCCTTATAAAAGCGATCCATATCGCGTTTGGCATCTTTTAATTTAAGCGTTTCACGCTTATCGTGAAGCTTCTTACCCTTTGCCAAGCCAATTTCAAGTTTTGCCAAACCTCGATCATTAATGAACATTTTGAGCGGAACAATTGTCAAACCACTTTCTTTCAACTTCTGTTGAAGCTTACTCATTTCTTTCTTTTGCAAAAGTAATTTTCTATCTCGTCGAGCCACATGATTATTTATATTTCCGAAATCATATTCTGAAATGTTCATATTAATAACATAGAGCTCATCTTTAGAGAAGCGACAATAAGATTCCACAATGCTTGCCTTGCTGTTACGAATAGATTTAATTTCCGTACCTAGCAACTGAATACCAGCAATATATGTATCAAGGATTTCGTATTCGAAAAAAGCACGTTTGTTTCGAATGTTTATATTTGTAGTTTTAAATGCCATAATTAAAAATCTCATTAAAGATAGTCCAGGTTAACCAATACATTAATCCTGACACTAAGATAATCAACACTATAGAGAGCAAGACTGCTTTAGATTCTTTTTCTTTAGGAATTTGAAAATAATGGGTTGCTCCAACATAAAATAAATAAAGTCCATATAATCCGGCGAATGACAATGGAGACAAAATTGGTAAAATATTGACAATTACCGATATGCAAACTGAAGGCAACAGGGCAATAGCTAACAAACTTGCAACCTCAGCTTTTCCCAACGTAGCTCCAAAGTTCAACAATAGTTTTTTAATCAACAATCCACCAATTAGCCAAGTCATCACATCGGCCACAAATATACGAATCAATTTTCCTAACGCATAATCCCACAAAAACTCCTCGCTCCAAAACACTTCGCCAACAAATGCAGCAATTGCTGAGGCAAGGACACCGAATAAATATATCGGCACTACATTTTCCCACAATTCGTTCGCCTTATTTTGTTTAAAAAACATATTGGGTGCGAAAATTATTTCATTTAGTTGATTTATTTTCATAAATTATTGCGTTAAATTTCAACAGAAGGCTTATTTATTTGACAAAAATACGTTTTTTTGTAGATTATGAATACAATATTCGACTTAACAAATAGAAAATATCAGCTATTAACCATTCTCGGAGCAACAGCATCGGGGAAAACCGCTGTTGCAACGCAAGCTGCACTTGCGTTTAATGCTGAAATTATTTCAGGAGATTCTCGCCAAATTTATCGCGGAATGGACTTAGGAACAGGCAAAGACATTAATGAATATACCATTAATGGCGTTTCGATTCCTTATCATCTCATCGATATTGAAGATGCAGGAGCAGAATATAATGTTTATCGGTTTCAAACCGATTTCAACGAGGCATATTCGGATATTGTGGGGCGTGAGAAATTTCCAATTCTTTGCGGAGGAAGCGGCATGTACTTAGAGTCGGTATTGAATAATTATAATTTAATTCATGTGCCTAAAAACATCGAGTTAAGAAAGAAACTTCAATCAAAAAGCTTAGAAGAACTTTCTAATTTGCTTCGAAGCTATAAAAATACTCATAATAACTCCGACACCGAAACGAAGAGGCGAGCTATCCGAGCCATTGAGATTGAGATATTTATACAGGAGAATCAACAATTACCTGCAAATAGTAATACAATAAATTCGCTCGTTGTTGGAGTTCTTTTTGATAGAGATACTCGCAGAGAGCGAATTTCAATGCGATTGCAACAACGCATTGATGAGGGTATGATTAATGAGGTGCGCAAATTGCTTGAAATGGGAATAAAGCCTGAGCAACTTATTTATTATGGTCTAGAATATAAATATCTCACGATGCATGTTGTGGGCGAATTGAGTTATAAAGATATGTATTCTCAACTAGAGATTGCTATTCATCAGTTTGCAAAAAGACAAATGACTTGGTTTCGTCGCATGGAAAAGAATGGCACAAAAATCCACTGGCTCAATGGCGAAATGCCAATGGATGAAAAAATATATAGCATTAAGCAATTGCTCAACAAAGAATAGAGCTTTGTCTCTTAAATTTTAAATCGCATTTAAATCTTATTAAAATCATGAAAAAAAATAATTTATTTTTGAATATCTCATTACTATTAATTACGCTTAGCTCTTGCTCAAGCTCATATCAAAGCCTAGTGATTGAGACCGCTCATCCGTCGAGTATGCTACTTTCTAACGAGATTCAAAGTTTAACACTTATTGATCGAGCAACAACGACTGACTTTGCTACTTACAACAATCAAAGATTACAACAGCATTTTTTCGATAAAAAATTCAATACCGAGGCAGTTATTCTTGACAGTTTAGCATCTGATACTACTCTGAAAGCTCTTGGTCAGCTACTATATGATTCTAAAGCCTATGATGTTGTTATTCCAGAAAAACGCCACTATCCTCATGTGAATAAATTCTATGAAATTGCAAGTCCATTAAGCTGGGAAGAGGTTGAGCAGATATGCTCTGATTATGAAACTGACGCTGTTCTTGCACTAGAACGGTTCTACAATAAGGTTTTCGCTCGCTATGAAATTTATGATAATGAATATGCTGTTGCTACAATTCATTCGGCGTATAATGTGGTGGCTAATATTTATCATGCAGAAAAAAGAAAAATCTATCCTCAAATCATTATTTCCGATACAATTTCATGGCAACAAGGCGGTGTTCAATCTCAAGAAATTTTCACAAATCTTCCCACGATAGCCGAAAGCATTCAGCGAACTGCAATTCAAGCAGCTATGGATATTGACGAAAAGGTTTCTCCTCAATGGCACCGCGAAAAACGAATCCTGTTCATTGTTGACAACGAGGATCCTAAAGGAACTATGGCTATTAATCTTGCCAATCAAAACGAATGGTTGAATCTTTATGGTTATTGGAAAGGCATAGAAAGTAATTCTAAGGGTATCAAGAAAAGTAAGACTCAATATAATTTAGCTTTAGCTAGTGAAATGATTGGAAATATTGACGAGGCATTGGTTTGGATTGAAAAATCAATTCAAAATAAGTATATGCAACAATCACGCAACTACATGGATATATTACTTAATCGCCAAGCTGAACAAGCATCGCAAGGTTCAAAATAGTTTGGTTAAAAGCATTAGCAGTCCATATATTACAGTTGCCATCATTACTCCTCGCATGGCAAGCTCATATTTGAGCTTATTAAAGAGCATGAAGAAGAGTAAATTTGGAAGCACACTAAATGTGAGGATTAGTGTTAATGCTTTTATTTTCCACAATGTTATAATATATACCGATAGTCCAACATCCTCTCCCCTACTTAAATAAATCAACACAAATGTAAATGCAGGAAGAATCATCCCGATTAGTAATCCAAGACTAATTTTATCTCGTTTGTTAAGAGTGCTCATAAATTAAAAATCCCAACTTCTAAGTTTGTTGTAAAAATTGTAATCAGTCATATCTACTTTAATAGGCACAACACTAACATATTGTTTTTTAACAACACTCAAATCGGTATCTTTAGCATTTGGTTCTAAATTATTAAACTTGCCCGATAACCAATAATAAGTATTACCTCTGGGATCAACCCGTTTTTCCATTTCATTTTCCCAACGTCCTTCCGATTGCCTACAGACTTCAATTCCTTTAATATTACCCAATGGGAAGTTCACATTTAAGAATGTGTATTTAGGCAGTCCATTTATTTGCACTTGTTTAAACACGCGCACTACCCAAGCAATCACTTCTGAAAAATCGGCATCTTCAGCATGGTTGCATAAGGAAAAAGCAATTGAAGGGACACCATGAATACAGCCTTCAAGCGCTGCTCCAACGGTTCCGCTATAAATTACACTTATCGAATTATTTGCTCCATGATTAATTCCAGAAAGAACATAATCTGGTTTTCTATCTAAAAGCTCATGAAAAGCTAATTTCACACAATCAGCGGGCGTTCCACTGCATGAATAAATACGAAGTCCTTCTTCCTCCGTTAATAAGGTAACTCGCAAAGGTCTTTCACTTGTTAAAGCACTCGACATCCCCGACATTGCCGAATCGGGAGCTACCACAACGATATCACCGATCGATTTTAAAGCATCAATTAATACTTTTATTCCTTTAGCCTGAAAGCCATCATCGTTACTCAAAAGAATTAAAGGTCTTGTCATTTGTTTCTTTATTAATCTTCATACTTTGCATTGAGAATGGAAGCAATCTATTTAGTATCTGAAGGCATGATTCTCAATTAATTCTCTCATCAAAGCAGTTCTACTCAGTATTCCACTTCAAAATAATTTCGGAAAGATACAAAAAAAGAGCCATTCAACGAATAGCTCTTTTTCTATATTAATGATTTCTTATAAGTCAACTGGTACTTGACGAACAAATCCTTCTTCTAAAGAAATTAGTGTTTCTGTTCGCGCTATTCCTTCTACTTGCAAATCATTATCAATAAGTCGTTTCAAATCCTTATTCGTTTTTGTTCTAATCTTCACAAAAATAGCCCATTGTCCAGTTGTATAGTGGCATTCCACCACTTCTGGAATATTTTTGAGTGCCTCGGCAACAGCTTTTAGATTTTGAGCACGTTCCAAATAAATACCCATATAAGCACAAGTGTCAAATCCTAAAACCTCAGGATCAACCACAAAATGACTCCCCGAAATAACTCCTAAGTTTGTTAATCTAGCAACACGCTGATGAATTGCTGCTCCAGAAACGCCACACTCTCTTGCAACCTCTAAGAATGGTGTTCTAGCATTTTTCATGATCATTTTGAGAATCTTTTTATCTAATTCATCTAAATGAGGAATTTTTTTCTTTTCTTCCGACATATCTTCTATTAATTTTGTTTTCAGGCGGCTAAAATACAACTAATTTATATTTATTACACGAATTCAACGTGAGATATTACTTTTTTTATATTAAAAATATTAAAACAAAGCACATCTTAAAAAGATTCACACAAAATTACTAGACTCAACGGTTCATTTGTGAAAAATCATAACCTGATGGACTTTGAAAGATTCGCAATTCAAACTCAGGAATGATAGCAAGAACATGATCAAATATATCTGCTTGAATAGATTCGTAATTAGCCCATCGTTGATCGTTACTAAAGACATAAATTTCCAATGGGATACCTTTTTCTGTTGGCTGAAGATGCCTAACCAAGAAAGTCATTTCACCATGTATGTGAGGATTATTTCTTAAATAAGCATCTAAATATTGACGGAAAATCCCTAAGTTTGTTTGTCGCTTTCCATTATAGACATCACCATGCTCTAAGTTTAGCTGCATATTAAACTCTTGAATTTCCTTTTCTTTTGTTGTCAAATATTCTTTCAGCAAATGAAACTTTTTCAATTTTGCTAGCAGTTCACCCTCGCAGAATTTAACGCTTGTCATATCGATGTTAATAGAGCGTTTTATTCGCCTACCTCCCGACTCTTGCATTCCCGACCAGTTATTAAATGAGCCTGAAACAAGTGCATAGGTTGGAATAGTAGTGATTGTTTTATCCCAATTTTGCACCTTTACCGTGTTCAAACTAATATCAATCACTGTTCCATCGGCTCCGTGATTAGGCATTGAAATCCAATCTCCTGGCTTCAACATTTCATTGACCGATAATTGAATTGACGCAACAAAACCCAATATAGAATCTTTAAATACCAACAATAAAATAGCTGCCATTGCGCTCATTCCCGCAAGAATCCCTGAGATATTTTTGTCGCTAAGAATACTTATACTTATAATTGCCGAGATTACAAATACAAATATTTGAATGAGCTGAATATATCCTTTTATTGATCGCCCTTGTGCATGAACTGTACTTTGAAACATATCATCTACCGCATTCAAGCTGCGAGAAACTACCAATGAAAATATAACGACATAATAAATCTGAGCTATTTTATCAAGTAGCATTACTATATTCTCATGGCTGCAAAAATCAAAATTATAAGAAAGAAATAGCGCAGCAGGTAAATGCGCTAGGGCTTTTAACACTCCTCGATTCACAAGGTAATCATCCCATTCGGTCTTGGTCTTTCTAAAAAAACGTATTACCGTAAATTTTAAAATTACTTTGGTAAGATAATGAATCACAAACAAGATGATCAGTAATGCAACTAAACTAAATGCGATAGTCAAATTGCTACTCCAATATGCATTCAAAAAAATTGCAAAAAACTGATCTATACACGAATAAATTGCTTTCATATTTTTTATATTATTATAAACGAAGTCATCGCAATTAGAAAAACACCATCTTACAACTAGATTCTTTATGTATTTTAATAATTACTCTAAGCAAAAAAACATCGCTAAGTGCTTGCACTATAACGATGTTTTCATGCATATATAAATGCCTAACAAGATTCTAAAATTGATTTTAGCTTAACTTCATCATTTACACAAAGGGCATTTTAACAATTTTCGCTTTCAATTTCTTACCTCTAACTTCTAAATATATCTCCGTTCCTAAAGCTGAGTATTCAGATGCTACATATCCCATTCCAATTCCTTTATTTAAACATGGCGATTGAGTGCCAGAAGTTACCACTCCTATCAATTCCCCTTCTGCACTAATTATCTCATAGCCATGACGAGGAATTCCTCTATCAATCATTTCAAAACCACGTAACTTTCTATTAACTCCTTCTTCTTTTTGTTTCAAGAAAGTCGCTTTATTAACGAAATCATTCTGATCATTAAACTTTGTAATCCAGCCTAAACCAGCCTCAATGGGCGAAGTTGAATCATCAATGTCATTTCCATATAGGCAAAATCCTTTTTCAAGACGCAAAGTATCGCGAGCACCTAAACCGATTGGTTGAATATTAAACTCTTTTCCCGCTTCAAAGATTGCATGATAAATTTTTTCTGCATCGTCATTATAAAAGTAAAGCTCAAAACCTCCTGCTCCCGTATAACCTGTAGCAGAAATAATCACTTCTTTCACTTCTGCGAATTCACCAACGGTAAAATGATAATACGGTATCACTGACAAATCTACTTTTGTGAGTTTTTGCAGCACCTCTAAAGCTTTAGGTCCTTGAATTGCCAATTGCGAAATGTTGTCAGATGCATTTTCAAGCTCCGCATTCATGGTATTCTGAGAAGTAATCCACTGCCAATCTTTCTCTATGTTTGATGCATTTACAACCAACATATATTTTTCCTTCTCATAATAGTAAACCAATAAATCATCAACAATTCCACCTTCACCATTGGGCATGCACGAATATTGAGCCTGACCAATCTTTAAAGTTGAAATATCATTTGTTGTGATCGTTTGAACTAATTGAAAAGCATGCTGACCTTTCACCCAAAATTCGCCCATGTGCGAAACATCAAACACTCCTACAGATTCTCTCACTGCTAAATGTTCGTTTTTAATTCCTGCAAATTCAATTGGCATTTCAAAACCAGCAAAAGATACTAATTTAGCACCTGCTTCTTGATGAATCTTATTAAATACTGTTTTCTTCATAATTAGATATATTTTTTAAACTTCTGCGAATTTACAAGAATATAACCAGCTTTCATACTTTTATTGCATTTTTTTTTACACTTTTGCAAAACTTCAAATATTTTATAATGAGCAACGAAAGATATACAAACCTAGAATACCTGAATGAAATGACAGGTGGAGACCCTGATTTTACTCGTGAAATGATTGAAATGTTTCTCCTACAAATCGAAGAATTCCGATCAGAACTTTATGATTTCTACAACACTCAAAGTTGGAAAGAATTGGGCGAATTAGCTCATAAGGCGAAATCATCAATGCTCACTTTTGGCATGGAGGAACTTGGTTGGAAATTAAAAGAACTCCAACTAAAGACTCAAAAACTAGAAGACATTGACAACTATAAATCGTATCTTGATTTATATGATGCGCATTGTAACAAAGCGATCATTGAACTTCAGAATGACTTAAAGAACCTATAATATGCTGATTAGAAAAGCTCAAGAAGGTGATTTAACTTCAATCTGGTCTTTAGTTCTGACTTTAGCCGAAAATGAAGGTTCGAGCGAGAAAATACGTATCAAAATAGATGACCTACGAGAGTTTCTTTTTAGTCAATCGCCATGCCTTTTTGCATTAGTTGCTGAAAATAACTCTGACGTTGTGGGTATTGCGTTATATTATTATCGGATATCTACGTGGATAGGAAAAACATTACATTTAGAAGATTTAGTTGTGAGCGAAACAAGTAGAGGGAAAGGTATTGGAACTCTTTTATTTAAGGCTATTGCTAAAGAATCACTTCTTTCAAATTGTTTTCGTCTCGATTGGGAAGTTTCTTTTACAAACGAAAAAGGTCGTAGATTCTATGATAAACTAGGTGCTGATTTTGAAGAAAATTGGCGCATCTGCCGCATGGAACATCAAGCAATTATAGCTTGTGCAAATGAAGAATAGAAAGTAACACGCTTCATTAAATTATCGTCACTCTTTTCTAATCGAGTTTTTAGATTCTCGTATCTAATAAATCTTGTTTTTTCGTAATTCTTAATCAGATTATAAAAGGCAAGATTTATTTCGGCTCGATGTTGAATTTAGTGGGTAGTGAATTGTCGAATTAGGCTCACTTGGTTAATTCTGCAAGGCAATCCAACAAAGACCAAATGGGCGTTCGGTTGAAAGACGCTTTGCATGTGGATTCAATTAATTTACAAAAAGCTCCCGCAACCGTGTGCGAGCTTCAATTAAATGATAGAACGTTCCCGCTGTCGAGTACCAAGCTTCTATTAAATGATAGAATGCTCCTGCAGCCGTGTGGCGAGCTTCGATTAAATAATTAAAGACTGTTGCAAGTGAGTTGCAAGCATGTTGCAAGCGTGTTTCAATCACATCCTCCTCTAAGTTAGGAACAACTAAAAAATCAAATTATTCTACCCACTTTTTTCGACATAGAGCCAAATAATTCCATCACTAACCTTCAATAAAAAAACAATTCTAATGCACCGCTTCTGTTAAATCAGCTCACATTCTTTAAATTTCATTTTAGGATTCAATTTAGTAATTGTATTTTAGCGACTTTAAATTTTTAATTTTGCAATACAGTCAAACATAAATGCTGCTTTTAGATGAAAAATATAAAACAATTATATTTATTGATACTCATTTTCAGTCCGATGATAGTTTTCTCTCATCATACTACCCTAACTTCAGAGCCGTATCACTGTAGTCAAGACATTAATGAAGAGTTATACAAAAAACATTTTTCTTCCATCTCTACCGAAGATGACATATCAGCCCGAACCATTGCTATTGCCCAAAGCTTCATAGGTACTCCATATAAAGAAAACACATTAGACATCAATATAAACGAACAATTAATTGTAAATATCGCCAATGTTGATTGTACTACATTTGTAGAATATGTGCTTGCAATAGCAATGAGCGATTCTTACACGCAATTTTCAGCAAAGCTACAAGCCATCAGATATCGACAAGGAAAAATTATCGATTATACCTCACGCCTACACTACTTCAGTGATTGGATTTACGAGAACATACAAAACGGCACCATTACTTGCATTGATAGTAGTTTTCAAGAAACGTATTTGAAAAAAATTAATTTCATGAGTTCACATGCTGATAGCTACCCTCTCGTTAAAGGAAATAGCGTTCTCATTCATCAATTAGCTGAAATAGAAAAACAAATTTCATTACGCCATCAACACTATATCCCTAAAGATAAGGTTCAGACGTATGAATCAACATTCAAAGATGGGGATTTAGTAGCAATTACAACCAACATTGAGGGACTCGATGTTGTTCATGTGGGATTCATCATTTTTAAGAATAAAAGAGCACACCTTTTGCATGCGTCATCAAACAAAAACGAGGTGACAATTAGCAATGAACCGCTATCTGATTATTTAGCAAAATCAAAAAATAAAACGGGCATAATGATTGTCCGACCAAATAATTTCCAAGCTAATAAAGATACAAACTAACTAAGCGGCTAGAAATTTATCAAGAAATAAAATTCAAACTAAAAAGCTCTCAAATGCAAAATAAATTCACCATTTTAATTTTCAAACTCACATCGCGCCTTCCACTGTGGTTAGTATATATATGTGCCGATATTTTCTTTTTCTTAAGCTACTATGTGCTCAGATATCGCAGAAGCGTTATTTTAAAAAACTTGCAGCATTCATTTCCTGAAAAATCGAAGATGGAAATTTCTGCCATTGCAAAAAAATATTACCAACATTTTAGCGATATCATGCTAGAAGGAATAAAAATGCATCGAATGTCGCCTGAAATGATGAAAAAGCATGTCGTTTTTGCAAATCCTGAAGTAGCTAATAAATATCATGATGAAGGAAAAGGAATTATTTTTCTAGCCTCGCACTACAACAATTGGGAATGGAGCTCATGGGGAGCTTATTTTCTAAAACATCAATTTGTTTTAGTTTACAATGTTCAGCGCAACAACAAACCTATGGATGAATTTTTAAAAAATAATCGCACTCAATACGGCGGTTATGCCGTCAGCATGAGCCAAACCGCACGAATTGGATTAACCCTCAATGATGGCGATAAAAAACAAGCCCTTTGGCTTGCTGCTGACCAATCGGCTCCTAGATCTGCGCAATATTGGTCGATGTTTTTGAATCAAGAAACATGTTTTTTTTCTGGTCCCCAGAAAATTGCAAGTAAAGTAAACGCACCCGTTCTTTATCACTACATTCATAAAGTAAAAAGAGGACAATATATTGCTCATTTTTTTGAAGTTGATCCATCACCTAAAGATTCAGGAGAACTAGCAGTTCTTCAAAACTACATGGATATTTTAGAGGAAGTAATTAATCAACAACCCACATACTGGCTTTGGTCCCACCGAAGATGGAAACATCAACGCCAAGAGAACCAACCACTCATTGAGCGAACTCACAATGAGAAACTTCGTCAAGAAGTGCGAGAAACTATCGCAAAATATAATCGAATCAAAGATTTAAAAGAATTACCTTATAATATTTAATCTCTATTTATACGTCATTCAATGAAAAATAATCATCAGTCTCAAAATAGAGATTACAAAAATTTAACTACTGCTCAACTCCTTGCTGAATTAGAACAGAAAGATGCCACTATAGATGTACTCATGGAGAGCATTGGCAAAACTAGCAACAAAGAGAAACGAGAAGTTTATGCTGTTACTGAGCTCTGCAATTTATTTAGTCGAAAGATGGAAACATTTGCCTATTATCACCAAGCGTGTGATATTATTTGTTTGGCATCACCATTCCCCGACTTCACCTCTTGCAAAATCACATTATTCAACAAAGAGTATTTAAGTAGTGATTTCAAAATTGCTCCGCTGCAATTACAAGTTCCAATTTTCAACAACGATGGCGAATATGGCTCAATTGAAGTTTTCTTGCACGAAGAATTTGATAGTAAGCTCCAATCAATCGATCTCGCCGATGAAATGAGCTTTTTAGACTTGCTTGCAGCCGAGATTTGTGTTTACACATTTTCGCGTATCTTTGAAGATTCTGTTAATTCATTATTTCAAAACGGAATCATCGTGAGTTGCATGCTTAATATTGATCATGATTTCAGAATTCAACGAGTTAATCAATCTTTTTTAGAGCGTACGGGCTTCAAATTAAATGAAGTCATCGGGAAATCACCTCAAGAAATTGGTGTGGTTAATAGCGATGATATACAATCGGCCTTCAATCTAATCAAAAATGGAGAATTAGTTAATCATTCCGTAATGATTAACTTCAAACACAAAGATGGTTCAACTAGAGAAATGATGGCAACCATTCAACGACTCTTCATATCTGGAGAGAATTTTGCTCTTTGCTCATTCCTTAATAACATTGATCTCAGCCGATTCCAAAAAGAATTAGATGCTAAGAGTAGTATTCTTCAGAATATCATGAATAATCTTGAAGATGTCTATTTAGAAACGGATAGTAATGAAAAAATCAGTATGATTAACCGTGTTGGACCAAAATTATATGGTTATTCTAGTGTTGACGAGATGGTTGGTTTGCCTGCAATAAATCTTTTTGCAAATCCCGATGATGCATCGCATGTACTCAATAAATTTTTAAATGGTCAAAACTATGAATCTCGCCTACTCGCTCGCCGAAAAGACGGATCATCTTTCTGGGTTTCTATCAATGGCAATGGAGTTATTAATCAGAAGACCCACAAGATGGAAACTCGCACTATTATTCGAGATATTTCAAGAGAGGTTGAACAAGAAGAAGACTTACGAAGATCAAACGAACGCTTAAACACTATTCTTTACACATTAAACGATGCGTATTTCCACATTGATGCAAATAATCTCATCATTTTTGTCAATGAAATGGCTATAAAACTCTTTGGATATGCTCATGGCGACGAAATGGTTGGAGAACTCGTGAACAACCTTTATTACTCAATTGATGAACGAAAAGAATTAATTAACAACTTAGATACAGAAGGCAATCTTCATCTCCACACCATACGATGCCAACGCAAAGATGGCTCTCTGTTCTGGGGTAAAGTAAGTGTTAAGTCATCTTTCCTTGAAGATGGAAGTCTGAACTATCGCCAAATATTAGTGCGAGATGTAAGTCAGCAATTAAAAGATGAGCAAGAAATTAAGCAACATAATATCTTACTAAAAGATATCTTCGAATCAATCAACTATGGTTTTTTTCAAACCAACGAGCTCAGCCGGATCAACTATTTGAATCCGAAATTAGTTAGCATTTTTGGCTACGATTCTGAAGAAGAAATGCTAGGGCTAGATATTGCCAATTTTTATTTTGACCCTAATTTCAGAGAGTCTATAATAACGCATGATTCATATTCATCGACTGATTACTTTGTTGACGAAATTATTACTCAGTTAATTCGTAAAGATGGAACTGTTTTTTGGGGAGCAATGAGTGGACGAGTAGTTAAAGATAATAATGGCAATCTTATCTATACGCGAGCTGCTATACGCGACATTAGCGAACAAGTGCGACAAACATCTGCACTCGATGAGGCTAAAGTTGAATTAGAGAAAAGTCGCCTTCGTTTTAAAAGCTTAGCTGAACAGTCGTCGGAGGGCATTGCCTTACTCGATGAACATTCTAATTTTGAGTTTTTCAATCATGCCTTTTGCGAATTGCATGACATGAGCTATGAGGAGATGCAACATGTGCAAGAAGTTTCTAGCATTAACCAGCTTGGAAAATCAAATGAACAAATTGATTTAGTGCTACAGACTAAGAAAACACACCATTTCCGCAAGATGCCTTTTTCCCAAAAAGATGGTAGAATTAAATTTGCCAACATACATGGCACTTACTTGAAACTCCCACACGAAAACTTACTTCTTTTCACATTCACCGACATCACCGAAGAAGTTCACAAACAAGAAGAACTTATTGAGGCTCGCCGAAAAGCTGTTGAAGCTGAACGAGTGAAAAGTGCATTCTTAATGAACATGTCGCACGAAATCAGAACTCCTATGAATGGCATTCTTGGCTTTGTTGATTTATTAAGCTACGATGATGTTTCACTAGAAGAGCGACAAAGCTATGTGAAAATTATAAACCAAAGTGGAGAACGATTATTATCGACGATCAATGACATTATTGAAGTTTCACGAATTGAATCGGGTAAATTAGAAGTACGATGTGAAGAAATCAATCTTATCGAGTTCCTCTCTTATCACTATAATTTCTTCCTTCCCCAAATCGAAGCTAAATCACTAGAATTTCAATTCCTCGTGGAAATTGCACCTGAAGAGTCAATGGTAATTTGCGATAAGAAAATTTTAGATGGCATTTGTACTAATTTAATTAAAAATGCCATTAAATTTACTGACCATGGAAAAATCACCTTCTCTTGCTCTCGAATAAACGAATGGTTTAAAATAGAAGTTTCAGATACTGGTCAAGGAATAAGCGAACAGAAAAAGCTACTTATTTTTGAGCAGTTCTCTCAGGCTGATAAAGACTACTTAAACCGAAAACATGAAGGTTCTGGCTTAGGTCTTACTATTACCAAAGCTTATGTGGAATCTCTTTCTGGTAAAATCACTTTATCATCAGAATTACACAAAGGAAGTACCTTCACTGTTCTAATTCCTCACAACAAATGCAACGAATCGTAAATATTTTAAATATGCAAAAATTAATCAACCTTGTCGTACTAATATGGGCTTTCTCTTTTCAAGTACATGCTCAAGCCACCTTCAACTTAAATCATGTGCAAGGTGATAGTCTGATTTTTCAACAGCAATTTTCTGCTAAAATTCATCCGATGAATGATGGCGTTAGTTATTCTCAAAAGGTGGAAAATAAAATTGTAGTTTATAGCTATCAAACAGGCAAACCTTTGCGAACTGCCTTCGATTTAGATTCTTTAGACAACCCTCCTTTTAAAACATTTTCATCTTATCAGTTCTCGGCAAATGAAGATAAAATACTCCTATGCACTGATCAAGAAGCAATTTATCGACACAGCTTCAAAGCAAACTACTATGTTTGGAATGCTCAGAAGCGAGAAATTTCGCCTTTGTCATCTAAAGGAAAACAACAAGTTGCTCAGTTTTCTCCCGATGGCGAAAGAATTGCTTTTGTAAGAGACAACAACCTTTTTGTGAAAAGTTTAAAATTTGGAACAGAAAACCAAGTGAGCACTGATGGTGCATTTAATAAAATCATCAACGGAATACCCGATTGGGTATATGAAGAGGAATTCTCGATGTATCAAGCCTATGCTTGGTCGCCCGATTCTAAGTTTATCGCTTATGTGAAATTTGATGAATCGAATGTGCCAACATATAGCATGCAATTATTTCAAGAACTCTACCCTTCTCTCTGCGATTTCAAATATCCGAAATCAGGAGAAAGTAATTCTATTGTTAGTGTTTATTGCTATGATCTAAAATCAAAAGGCAACATTAAATGCTCAATTGGTGATGAAACCGAGCAATATATTCCTCGCCTCTCATGGAGTGAAGACGCTAGCGATTTATTCATCATGCAACTAAATCGACGTCAAGATCAACTGAATATATTGGCTGCAAATCCATACACTGGTGATACCCGACCTTTTATTAAAGAGAATAACAGTCGCTATGTTTCTGAATCTTTTCTCGATAACTTTCACATCATTCCTGGCAATAAGTACTTTGTCATCATGAGTGAACGCAATGGTTATTCTCACCTATATCTATACAGCAGAGCGGGTTTCTTAGTAAAACAAATTACTAAAGGTGATTATGATGTAACTAAATTCTATGGATTCGATCAAACCAGAGGTTTATTCTATTATCAAGCTGCTAAAGAAAACGCCATGCAAAGAGAGGTTTATTTTATTAGTCTCGATGAAAAAAAATCAGGAAAAATAAGTACTGAACAAGGCACAAATGATGCTACATTCAGCTCAAATTATTCCTATTACGTTAATAATTTTACTAACCTAACCACTCCACACACTGCCACCCTATATGACTACAAAGGCAAAGAAATTCGAGTGATAAAAGAAAACAACAAGCTTAAACTACTTCAAGAATACTATCGCATTCCTTCTAAAGAATTCTTTCAATTCAAAACATCTGAAGGTGTTGTTCTAAATGGCTGGATGATTAAACCAAATGATTTTGATTCAACTAAAAAATATCCCACGCTGATGACTCAGTATAGTGGTCCTAATTCGCAGCAGGTTTTAGATCAATTTAATGTGGACTGGTACAATTACATGGCACAAGAAGGATTCATTGTTGTTTGCGTTGACCCTCGTGGAACAGGTGCTCGTGGTGAAGAATTTCGCAAATGCACCTATTTAAAACTTGGAGAACTAGAATCAGATGATCAAATTGAGGCTGCAAAATATTTAGCATCTTTATCCTATGTTGATGAAAATAATATTTCTATTTGGGGATGGAGCTATGGTGGCTTCATGACATTGCGATGCCTTGAAAAAGGCAATGGAATTTTCAAATCGGGAATTGCAATCGCCCCTGTAACTCATTGGAAATACTATGATTCTATTTACACCGAACGTTACATGCGTACTCCAAAAATGAACCCCGATGGTTATGCTAATGCTCCAACTCTCCATGCTAATAAATTAAAAGGTAAATTACTCTTAGTACACGGAACAGCCGATGACAATGTGCACTATCAGAACGCACTTGAAATGAGCGAAGCTTTAGTTCAAGCCCAAGTTCCTTTTGATATAGCCATATATACCAATAAAAATCATAGCATTGTTGGAGGAAAAACACGCCTACATTTATATCATAAGATGACTGATTTCTTGAAAGAAAATTAGTAACATTAACTAGTTGGTGAGAGTAAATTTGTGCATTCCAATCTGTTTCAATTTATAATTGAGTTTTAATGAAAATTCTCTACTTAAAAGCTGCTTACTACATTAAAAATCAAAACTTAATTGTGGCCATTTAACGAAAAGAGCTTAATTCGTTTTGTGAGGAAAATTATCCACAATTAAGTTTGTCTAAAACAGAGTAGAAAAAAATCATAAGTTACCATCAAGACCTTCACTTTCAAATAAACAAATTTCTTAAAAAAAACAATTATATTTGCGTTTTAAATAAATGCATATTAAATCAATGAAATTATGAAAGCATATGTTTTCCCCGGACAAGGGGCGCAATTCCCTGGAATGGGCAAAGACTTATATGAAAATTCACCTATAGCAAAAGAGCTTTTTGATAAAGCTAATGAAATATTAGGTTTCGACATAACCAAAATTATGTTTGAAGGCTCTGCTGAAGACTTAAAGCAAACAAAAGTAACTCAACCGGCTGTATTTTTGCACTCTATTCTTTTAGCTAAAACAATCAGCAACTTCAAACCCGAAATGGTAGCGGGACATTCGCTTGGTGAATTCTCAGCATTAGTTGCTTGTGGTGCAATGAATTTTGAAGATGCTTTAAAATTAGTATCTCAACGTGCCATTGCAATGCAAAAAGCTTGCGAATTACAAGCTTCAACCATGGCTGCAATTATCGGACTTGACGATGCTATCGTAGAAGAAGTTTGTGCTGAAATATCAGAAGTTGTTGTTGCTGCCAACTACAACTGTCCTGGTCAGTTAGTGATTTCAGGATCATTGGAAGGAGTGAATAAAGCTTGTGAAGCCTTAACATCTAGAGGAGCTAAACGTGCACTCGTATTACCTGTTGGTGGAGCCTTTCACTCTCCACTAATGGAGCCTGCACGTGAAGAATTGGCAGCTGCAATTGAAGCAACGACTTTCAATACTCCTACTTGTCCAATTTATCAAAATGTGAATGCTAAACCACAAACAGATCCTCTCGCAATTAAAGAAAATTTAATTGCACAACTCACAGCTCCTGTAAAATGGACACAAAGCATTCAAAACATGATTGCCGACGGAGCTGACGACTTCACTGAGGTTGGTCCTGGCAAAGCATTGCAAGGCATGATTATCAAAATTGACAAAACAGTCAAGTTATCTGGCATTAGTAGCTTAGAAGCTTAAATAAGCGAAATACAAAAATCAAAAGACGTGCATTTTTGTGTACGTCTTTTTTCTTCTACTCCGAATTTATCACTTAATTGTCAGATATAACTCACCATCAAAATCATTATCTTGCGTGAGAAATCTACAGCTACTTCTTGTGTTACTTAAAATAATCATTTCATGTTAAATTTTACTGTCGATCAAACAAAATGTTCTAAATGCGGCTTGTGTTCTTCTGATTGCCCCGTGTTAATTATCGATGCTAAAGATAAGTATCCTGAAATAAAAGCAGGAAAAGAAAGCAGCTGCTTAAAATGCCAGCACTGTTTAGCAATATGCCCTTCAGCAGCAATTTCAATCTTAGGACTACAACCTGAAAACAGCATTCCCACATTTAAACCCAACCCATCGTCTATTGACTTAGGAAAACTAATTCAAACACGTCGTTCTGTACGTCGTTTCAAAGATGAAGATATTTGCGGAGATGAATTAAAAAATTTAATTCAAATAGCCGCATATGCTCCTACAGCTAAAAATGAAAATGCAGTACAATTCACCCTCGTTGCTAATCGCGAGGAAATGGCAAAAATTAGTCAGCTCACTTATCAATATTTGCTCGATGCAAGCGAAAAACAAGAACTCGATGAGAAGCATGCCTATCTAGCTAATTTTGCCAAAATGTGGGAAGCAAAGAAGATTAATATCATTTATCGAAATGCTCCACACTTATTAATTCTTTCTGCACCAGAAGAAAACACTCAACCGATTGTTGACTGTTGCATTGCAGCATCATATTTTGAGCTACTTGCTAATAGTCATCAAATTTCTACGCTCTGGAATGGTTTCGCTAAACAAGCATTTAATAATGTTGATGCTAGCTTCAAAGCACTTCTCGGCATTCCATCTAACCATGTCATTGCCGCCGTTCTCTCTTTTGGAAGACCCGCAGTGAAGTATGCTCGTTCGATTCAGAATCAGAATCCGAATATTCATCAGGTTAAATTATAAATAGCTCAACGATCATTTCCTCAAATAAATTAAATTTAATGCTCATTCGAGCTTAACATCAATCTAAAATACATCATGATTTTATTATCTTTACTCGTTTTTGTGGGTTTTGCTGCCCTCATCTTCGGAGCTAATTGGATGGTTGACGGATCATCGGCACTAGCTAAAAAATATGGTGTTTCCGACTTGGTTATCGGACTCACCATTGTAGCTCTAGGAACATCGGCACCAGAATTGGTTGTTAACACGGTTGCTGCAAGCAATGGTTTGTCGGACATTGTTCTTGGAAACATCATTGGCAGCAATAATTTCAACTTATTTATTATTCTAGGAATTGCAGGATTAATATATCCAATTACCGTTCAATCATCAACGGCTTGGAAAGAAATTCCAATCTCGATATTAGTAGCTATTGTTGCTCTACTGCTAGCAAATAACTTCTTTCTTTCTTCTGAAAATTTAGGATATAGTCGCTTCGATGGATTCATCCTTATTTTGTTATTTTTTGCCTTTTTATACTACGTGTTTCAACAGATGAAAACGGAGAAAAACGCAACTCAAGAAAGTGAAACAAGCAGTCAATCCATGTCGAATATAAAAATATGGGGACTAATTATTATTGGCTTAGCAGCTCTGATTATTGGCGGAAAATTAGTTGTTGATAATAGTGTAAAGATTGCTAGCAATCTAGGTGTTAGCGAAAAAATAATTGGATTAACTATTGTTGCAGCTGGAACTTCATTACCTGAATTACTAACCTCTATTATAGCTGCTTTTAAGCGCAATAGCGATATTGCAATTGGAAATGTAATTGGTTCAAATATTTTCAACATCCTTTTTATACTTTCAGCAAGCGCATTTGTGAGTCCGATTGATTTTAATTTGAATTTCAATACCGATTTATATATCTTAATTGGTGGAACCCTACTACTTTTTATTTCAATGCTCACTGGAGGACGGAAAAAACTTGACAGATGGGAGGCGGGAATTTTGCTAATCTCTTACCTAAGTTACACAAGCTATTTGGTTATGCTGGAACTTTAATCCACTTTGAAAAACAAGCTCTATGCTGAATTTAGAAGTGTCGTATTATGCTTGCTTGGTTAATTCTGCAAGGCAATCCAACAATGACCAAATAGGCGTTCCGTTGAAAGAAGCATTGCATGAGGATTCAATTAAATGATAAAAAGCTCCAACACTTGTACGCAAAGCTTCTGAGAAATGACAGAAGAATGTTTCAAGCGTGTTTTAATCACAACCTTCTCTAAGAAAAAGTCAAATTATTCAACCCACAATATTCGACATAGAACCATTTGTAGGCATGCCACATTCAAACAATTGACATGACAATCCACTAATCTTAACATTAAGTTCAGATAAGCCATCTACAGCAAAAGAATTATTACAAATAAAAGCACACAATTACCTAGTTGACATTAATTTTTATATCTTTACAGCACATAATGAAAAAACATTTTTTCAACTACATATTTTTTTATGAAACAAATTAAATACGTTTCAGCTGAAGAAGCTGTAAAGGTTATAAAATCCGGAGACCGGGTTCATCTTAGTAGTGTTGCAGTTACACCTCATGCGCTTATTAAGCCAATGGTAGCACGTGGTCGCAACAAGGAATTTTTCGATGTGAAAATTCAACACATTCACATTGAGGGGCAAGTTGATTTTGCAAATCCTGAATTTGAAGGGGTATTCGTTTCAGAGCAATTCTTTGTTGGAGGCAACTTGCGCAAGCAAACTCAAACTGGATATGCAGATTACATTCCTGTATTTTTGAGTGAAACTCAACGCTTAATCCGAGAAGGTTATTTAAAAGTTAATGTTGTACTTATTATGTGTTCGGTTCCCGATAAACATGGCTATGTTTCTCTAGGAACTTCAGTTGATGCAACATTGGCAGCTATTCAAAATGCTGATTGTGTAATTGCAGCAGTAAACCCTAATGTGCCACGTGCATGGGGCGATGCTATGATTAGTATCAATGAAATTGATCTTTTTGTAGAAGACAATACGCCTTTGTATGCGCATGGTTCAGCAGAACTTTCTGACATCGAAATTCAAATTGGTAAAAACTGTGCTGAACTAGTTGAAGATGGCGCTTGTTTACAAATGGGTATCGGTGGTATTCCTAATGCTGTATTAGCACAATTAGGCGGACATAAAAACTTAGGAGTTCACACTGAAATGTTCTCTGATGGTATCCTTCCATTGGTGGAAGCTGGTGTAGTGAATGGAAAGTGCAAAAACATTGATCGTGGTATCATGGTTGCATCGTTCTTAATGGGTACTCAAAAAGTTTATGACTTCATTGATGATAACCCAATGGTAGCTATGAAAGATGTGGGTTACACAAACTCGGTTAGTGTAATTCGTCAGTTAGATAAACTCACTGCAATCAATTCCGCTTTAGCAATTGATCTAACCGGTCAGGTTTGTGCTGATTCAATTGGTCCTGTTCATTATTCAGGAGTTGGCGGTCAGGTTGATTTCATTCGTGGAGCTGGATATTCAAAAGGAGGAAAACCAATCATTGCGATGCCTTCAGTAACAGCTAAAGGGATTTCTAAAATTAGCAACACCTTGCTTCAAGGTTCCGGCGTTGTTACCACTAGATCGAATATGCACTGGGTTGTTACTGAATTTGGACGTGTAAACTTATATGGAAAGACACTTCAAGAGCGCGCTAAATTACTAACATCGATTGCACATCCCGACCATCGAGATAGTTTGGAGCAAGCTGCATTTGAACGTTATGGTTCGCACTATCGCTTCATTAAAAACGAATATTAATACCCCACTTAAGCACAGCCCATTATCAGCTGTGCTTTGTGGCTTAATATTGACACAAATTAAATTTATTCATTTTAAATATCAGATATTATGAAAGTATCACATATCGAGCACATTGGCATCGCAGTAAAGAGTTTAGACGAAGCTATTCCTTATTATGAGGAAGTATTAGGCTTGAAATGCTACAAGATTGAAGAAGTAGCCGATCAAAAAGTTAAAACAGCTTTTTTCAAAGTGGGCGATGCTAAGATTGAATTGTTAGAATCAACCGATCCTGAAGGTCCTATTGGTAAATTTGTTGAAAAAAAAGGTCCTGGAATTCATCACCTTGCTTTTGCTGTTGAGAACACCGATGAAGCACTGGCTGAAGCAGAAGAAAAAGGCGTGCAATTAATTGATAAGAAAGCTCGCAAAGGTGCAGAAAATTTAAATATCGGTTTCTTGCATCCTAAATCAACATTGGGTGTATTAACTGAATTCTGCTGCGAATAATTTTAAAAATAAACTACGATAAAATACTATAGATATGAGTAATTTAGAAAAAGTTCAGAAACTAATTAAACTTAGAGAACAAGCAAAACTTGGCGGTGGTCAGGCTGGTATCGACAAACAACACGAAAAAGGAAAGCTAACAGCTCGCGAGCGTATTCATTTACTTTTAGATGAAAATAGTTTCGAAGAATTTGATATGTTCGTAACTCACCGCTGTACAAACTTCGGAATGGAAAACAAAAAATTCCAAGGCGATGGTATTGTAACAGGACGAGGAACTATCGACGGTAGAATTGTTTTTGTTTATGCTCAAGACTTCACTGTTATTGGTGGATCTCTATCGCAAACCATGTCGGAAAAAATTTGCAAAATCATGGATATGGCTATGCAAATTGGTGCTCCTATGATTGGCATCAACGATTCAGGTGGTGCTCGTATTCAAGAAGGTATTACAGCTCTTTCTGGTTATACTGAAATTTTTAAACGCAACATCTTAGCATCGGGCGTTATTCCTCAAATATCTGCAATCTTCGGTCCTTGTGCCGGTGGTGCTGTTTATTCTCCGTCATTAACAGACTTTGTTTTGATGACAAAAGAACAGTCATACATGTTCCTAACTGGTCCTAAAGTTGTGGAAACTGTAACTGGTGAGAAAGTTACTGATGCTCAGCTAGGAGGAGCTGCTGTTCATGGTTCTAAAACAGGAGTATCGCACTTCATAGCTGAAGATGAGCAAGAAGGCATTGCACTAATTAGAAAAATGATTAGCTACATGCCTCAAAGCAACATGGAAAACACTCCTCTTCAGCCTTGTGGTGACCCTATCGATCGCATGGATGATGAGCTAAATGATATTATCCCTGATAATCCAAACAAACCATATGATGTTAATGATGTTATTCATGGCATTGTTGATAATGGCGAGTTTTTGGAAGTACACCGCAACTTTGCTCAAAACATTGTAGTGGGATTTGCTCGCTTCAATGGTCAATCAGTAGGTATCGTGGCAAACCAACCTAAATATATGGCGGGAGTTCTTGATATCAACTCTTCACGCAAAGCTGCTCGATTTGTTCGTTTCTGCGATGCATTCAACATTCCTTTGGTAACATTAGTTGATGTGCCTGGATTTATGCCTGGAACAGCACAAGAATATGGTGGTGCTATTACTCATGGTGCTAAATTACTTTTTGCTTATGGCGAAGCTACTGTACCTAAAGTTACCGTAGTAATGCGTAAAGCATATGGTGGTGCCTATTGTGTAATGAGCCCTAAACATTTGCGTGGAGATATTAATTATGCTTGGCCTAGTGCAGAAATTGCAGTTATGGGTCCTGAAGGAGCTGCAAATGTTATCTTTGCAAAAGAAATTGCGGGTTCTGAAAATCCAGAAGCTACACGTCAAGAGAAAATTGAAGAATACAAAGAAAAATTTGCGAATCCATACAATGCTGCTCAATATGGCTTCATTGATGATATTATTGAGCCTAGAAATACTCGTTTCCGTATTATCAGAGCTCTAGAATCTTTAGCTACTAAAAAAGATACTTTACCAGCTAAAAAGCATTCAAACATCCCATTATAAGGATTAACATTTAAAACTAATTTATGCAAATAAGATTCAGATACTTATCTGTTATCGGAATCTTGAGTCTATTCTTGGTAGTCTCTGGGAAGCATTTATGCGCCCAAGAGGCTACCGATTTTAGGTTTAATGAAATTCTGATAAACAACACATCTAATTTCATGGACGACTACGGAAATCGAGGTCCATGGGTAGAACTAATTAACACATCATATAGCAACATTAACATTGCTGGTTGCTATTTAACCGATGATCGAAACAACCTTACCAAATATTGGATACCTACCGATTCACCCACTACTCTGATTGAGCCAAGAGGTTTTGTCCTCTTTTTTGGAAGTGAACGTCCTTCTCAAAGCATATATCACTTAAATTTCAATCTGGAGGAAGGTGAAACTATTTATCTAGTCAATGGTAATGGAAAAGACATTATTGATGAATTAAAAATTCCTAATATTCCTAGTGATCAAGCCTACTCTTGTTCCGATTTGGAAACTAACACATGGAAATTATCAAACTACCCTACTCCTCTGGCTAATAACGATCACAGTCGTCGTGCATCGGCTGGAGAACTATTTGTTGAACATGACCCTTGGGGTCTAGGAATGGTGTTTATTGCTATGGCTGTTGTGTTTAGTGTTTTAGCTATCCTAACTCTATTCTATTTATTTATCGGACGTATTTTTACTCGCAAAGTAATTCTCCCAACAACAGTATCAGAAACTAGCAAACCTGAAAAATCCAATCCAAATGTGCTTTCTGGCGAAATTAATGCTGCAATTGCACTAACATTATACCAGTACATCAATGAAATACAAGAATACGAAAAGGCTGTTCTTACGATTAACAAGACACTCAAACCCTATTCTCCTTGGAATTCTAAACTTCAAATGATGACTAAAGTTCCGAATAGAAAATAATTTAAGCATAAAATACGAACTAATAATTACGATTATGCAGTTTATTATCCTGATGAATCTGTAATAACAATTAAATTCTATCTCAGAAAATAAATTGGCAATGTATTGGATAACAAAAAAACAATTAGATAAAAATGAAGAAACAATTTCAATTTAAAATAAACGGAAACGACTACAGTACCGAGATTATTAATGTTGATGATAATATAGCCGAAATTGAAGTGAATGGCACAATATATCAAGTAGAACTAACCGACCGTATTAAGCCTACTCCGAAAACACCTAAATTGGTGCGTTCTCAACCCATTACTCATGAGGCTCCAAAAGTAACTAATCCATCTAGCAATTCTGAAAAGGAATTCAAATCACCTCTACCCGGAACTATTCTCGAAGTAAACAAGCGTGTGGGCGACATGGTTAAGGTGGGCGATATTGTCATGCTCCTTGAAGCCATGAAAATGGAAAATAATATTGAAGCCGATAAAGAAGGGAAAATTAGCCATATTGCGAAAGAAAAAGGTGCAACAGTGATGGAAGGCGATGTTTTATTTATTATTGAATAAAGGAGGTTTGCATGAATAATTCATTTTTAAATTTTATTATTGAGCATTTAACACAATTCTTAGAATTCACTGCATTTGCAAACATCACCGTTGGGCATATCATCATGATTTGCATTGGCTTATTCTTTATATATCTTGCCATTGCAAAGGAATTTGAACCTATGCTACTTATCCCCATCGGATTTGGTATCATTGTGGGAAATATTGCATTTGCTCCCGGATATAAGATTGGTGTTTACGAATCAGGCTCGGTATTAAATTACCTTTACTTTGGAGTTCAGCAAGGGATTTATCCTCCGCTCATATTTTTGGGTATCGGTGCAATGACCGATTTCTCTGCCTTAATATCTAATCCAAAGCTTATATTAATTGGAGCTGCGGCTCAGTTTGGTATCTTTGCAGCCTACTGCATTGCACTCCTTCTAGGTTTCTCTCCGAATGAAGCTGGTGCAATTGGAATTATTGGTGGTGCCGATGGTCCTACCGCAATTTTTATTTCATCGAAACTAGCTCCTGATTTAATGGGGGCTATTGCCGTGTCAGCCTATTCGTATATGGCATTAGTACCTGTAATTCAACCTCCAATAATGCGACTGCTAACCAACTCTAAAGAGCGTTTAATTCGCATGCGTCCTCCTAGAGCTGTTTCAAAGAATGAAAAGTTAATCTTCGCAATTTCTGGCATGCTGCTTACAACTTTCATTGTGCCTTCTGGTCTTCCTCTTTTAGGCATGCTATTTTTTGGAAACCTACTAAAAGAAAGTGGTGTTACAAAACGTTTAGCCGATACTGCTAAGGGTCCTCTAATTGATGTCGTCACCATTCTTCTTGGCTTAACGGTTGGTGCTTCCACACAAGCTACAACATTCTTAACTTGGAAATCACTAGGTATTTTCTTCTTAGGAGCATTCTCATTTGTAATTGCTACAGTGATGGGGGTTTTATTTGTGAAATTCATGAATCTATTCTTGAAAGACGGAAATAAAATAAATCCATTAATTGGAAATTCTGGAGTCTCTGCTGTCCCTGATTCTGCACGTGTATCGCAAACTGTTGGAATGGAATATGACCGATCTAATTATTTGCTAATGCACGCCATGGGTCCAAATGTGGCTGGTGTAATCGGATCGGCTGTTGCAGCTGGTATTTTGCTAAGCTTTTTAATGTAATTAAATGCATCTAAAAAATGCATCTCTTTTAAATTTGAGATGCATTTTTTATAACTAAAACTACAATTTAAAATCTAATGAAACTGTTTTACTATTTTACAATCCTTGCTATAGCTTGCAGCTCTTGCAGTAAAAATTCAAATTTTAATGAAGAAGAACTGACTACTTTGAATTTCAAAATTCAAGAAGTCGATTTTGATCTCTCTGAAGATGGCTTCAATGCAAAATCACTCGATGGACCAAATGGAGAGACCGTAAGTGCTCAAGATTTCTATTTTTACGTTTTTCCTAACGGGAGTACTGATTTTTCGAAATGTATTGAAGCGAAACCTGGAGAAAATATTATAGCATTAGCTAATAAATCATATGACATCTATGCTTCAACCCTGCAGTACACTAGCTCTAGTCATATCAGCACTCCTCCTTTAACATTTCCAACAACCGATTCCAAAGGTGAATACTACAAAGGAAGCTTTCTTAAGAAAACTATTGCCACAGGCGAAAATACAATTACAGTTCCAGTAACTCTTCAAGTTTTTTATTTGAAAATTGTTTTTTCAAATTCTGAAGGACATGTCTTAGAATCTTTTCCTACTGGATGCTATGTGTCTATTCAGCAAGGTAGCAGCGAACCAATTTTCTGTGAAAATTACGGTGAAACTTCAGATGTAAATAACCCTGTTTATGGCATAGTGGGGACTGATATCTCTCTAAAATTCTATAGTGGAAGAAAAGAAAACCACGCAACAAACACATTGATTAAATCAACAACTATCACTCCTGCTGCAGGAAAAAAATACAACATTCAGGTAAACGCTAAATCATCAACTAGTGGTGGAATTTCCATTGATTCTACATGGGATGGTACTGAAACCGATATTAACTTTTAAAGTATCTCTGCAGCAAAACACATCTATTAATCCCCGATAATTCAAACTCAGTTTATCGGGGATTATATTTCTAATCTACCACAAAATTCCTAATCTATCATTTTCTATGAAAAAGCGATTATTGGGTGGCGATGTGAACAGAAGTTCTATGAATAATGACTAACCAAATGCCATAAAACAAAAAAACACCTACTTAAGAAGGATGATGCATTACAAATGAGTTTTTAATCAAAATCACAAGTAAATATCATCTTTTATGCTCCTTAATATCATTTAGAGTTCTAAAATTAAAAAATTAAAGAAAGAACAACTTAATTACTGCACCTTATAGCGCATTTTCTTTCTTAATTACATTCAACAACGCAGTACAGGATTCCTCTAAGATGTCTAAAACCAATTCAAAACCTTCTTCTCCTCCATAATAAGGATCGGGAACTGAATCATAGCCCGAAGAACCAAAGTCAGTGACCTTATAAATTTTACTTGCCAGCTCTGGAGTTGGCGCCAAGCGTTGCAACTCTCGCACATTATTATCATCCATTGCAATGATCATATCAAATTTCAGAAAATCATTTTCTGGATTTATTTGTCGAGATATTGAATCCAACTGATATGACCTCTTAATTGCATGTAAACGCATTCTTGCATCGGCCTTTTCGCCTGCATGATAATTTGCTGTTCCTGCCGAATCGCATTCGATTTCATTTTGCAGTCCAACCTGCTCTACCATTTTCTTCATTACCCCCTCTGCACTAGCCGAGCGACATATATTCCCAAGACAAACAAACAGTACCCTAATCATCATTCTATCATTTTAGTTTAGTCGTTAAATTAATAACGGGGTAAAGATATAGTCTTTAATCTTTATTACTAATTTTTATTTGTTTCTTAACTAAAATGTAATCATTAAAATATACTAAATTAAAACTATTTCTACTTTTGAAGCATAATGTTTAATACCAATTTATCTGTTTCACTCATTCCAGCACTTCCAATTGAGCTTAAATTCGTAATTGATTTTTCAATACAATCATCTGCCACACCTTCTGCAGAAGTAACCACATTATTGCGCATAGCCATCATGGCTGAATATACAGCCGAAGATACCGCACCTGAAACTTTCATTGCACAACTAGGCTTCGCTCCATCGCACAACATACCAGTAACATTTGCAATCATATTTTTAACCGAATAAGTCAGCTGCTCATAACTACCACCCATCAGCATGGTTATTGCACTCGAGGCACCCATTGCTGCAACAGTTACTCCACAAAGTGCCGAAAGGCGACCTAACTTTGTCTTAATATAAATGACTAGCAAATTGCTCATTGCTAAAGCTCTTGCCAACTCCACGGTGGTCTTTTGTGTGTGATTTGCAAAAACCACAACCGGAAGAGAACATGTAATTCCTTGATTGCCACTACCCGAATTACTCACCACGGGTATCATTGCGCCTGCCATTCTAACATCGCATGCAGCTGTAGTTGTGCTCACTATTTTATTAAACACACTATCTCCCATGATATACTTAAAATTATCATCTTCTATTGATTTCCCAACCGAATGCCCAAAATCTGAAGTATGCGACATATCTGATGCTTCCAAGTTAATGCGTGCTGCTTCCAACAGAAAATCTAACTCTTCAATAGGAACCTCTTGTGAAAATTCATAAACTTTCCTAAAACTCAAATCTACAATCTCATTCGATTCTTGCTCCCCTGCAAAAACCTTCTCCAACAAAAGCGATTCTCCATCTAACTCTACCGTTGTAATATTGCTATGACTACCACAAATAACAACCATAGCTTCATGATTTTCACTCCCACATTTCACCTCAATATAGAGCTTATCGGGTGCATCTTCCTTTAATCTTATTTTGATATTCTTTTCTGCAATAAATCGTTTCGCCTCCTGCAATTTTTCAGGTGTCAAGTCTTTTAAAACTTCAAGTTGATATTCCGATTTACCAATCACAACTCCTAGTGCTACAGCTATCGGCAAACCAATCATCCCCGTACCAGGAATACCTACTCCCAATGCATTTTTAAGAATATTCTGACTTAAATGCAGCTCTACCTCTTGAACCTCTTCACGCAACACTTCTTTTGCCTTTGCCACTGCCAATGCCACTGCTACTGGCTCTGTGCATCCTATTGCAGGCACAATCTCGCGCTTCATCAAAGCTAATATCTCATCAATTTCAGTATGTGTCATCTGATTTATTTTTTGTTGGTTGCTTATTTAAATTTTCCTTCAGAATATCTTGTATTTCAAAAAAATTTGCTTCTAATTTTAGCATATTTTCAATGAAAAAATCAAAAATAGCATGCCATTGGTCGCGTCGATGAATATCATAGTCATAGGTTGCCACATAGGCACGACTAACCTGCTCCCCTTTCTCTCGTTCATAACAAAGCTCCCAAATTAAACCTTCTTCAAAGCCCTCTTCAACAATAATTTTGTAACTCTGCAATAATTCAAATGCTTCTAAACGCTTATCCTCATTTCTATTATTCAGTTCCAAGATCACCATTGCATCATGCCTACCTATTTGAAATTTCAACTCCACTCCCGACACACTCGTATCGTAAAGTATCCATTTCTTTTTTCGATGCATTAATTCAGGAATAGATTCGCACCTATGGGCAAAATCTATCCAAAACTGTTTTCTTAGCTTTTTTGCTTCTTCTCTTGTGTACATATATCTACTTGCAAAAATAAAAAAATACAATTAAAAATCAAATGTTAGTTTGTTTTTTTTGAAGGTGTTTTAAGCTTTCCTCCCTAATTCATGCATAAACCATGTGGTGGCGCTTTATGTTTCTAGTATGTTTGCTTTGCTCCTACACAAAAAAACACCCATATCTTTTGTGTTATCTCGTTTTCAAGAAGTTCCTCAATGCACTCATTTACCTAAAATTTAAAGTGAATATTACTAATCAGACCGAAGTCTTGTTTTTATGCTGTGTTTATCTTTTTCTCTTAGTCTACATCTCCTTGATGGAAATAAATCAGCGCATTTTAATCCGTTAAATAATGATTGAGCTTTAAACGAACAAAAAACGTAGCCAAAACACAACTCACTACAATATAAATGCAGACTTAATTTACCTCACGAGAAAAAATATCACCAAATAAGCTTGCTTAATTCATCTCATGAAGAAAAATATCACCCAATAAGTTTGCTTATTTTAACATATCAAAAAAAATATGAACAAATAAGCTTGCTTAATTCAGCTCATGATAAAAAATCTCACTCTATAAGTTTGCTTATTTTAACATATCAAAAAAAATATGGACAAATAAGCTTGCTTATTTCACCTCATGAAGAAAAATATCACCCAATAAGCTTGCTTAATTCACCTCATGAAGAAATTTATAGACAATTATGTTCTTATAAAACTCTTGATTGAGAACACATATAACTCATTATTCCGATTTGTTAATTAATAATGAGCGATATACATTTAAAGCATATTACACTTAATCACCAAATTGTGAACATTGAATACATTAATTACGGGTGTAGTATAATCTTAGGTACCATGATTAAATCTCACTGGTTTAGTATTGTGAATTATATGAATAGCAGAATCAGCAATGGAATATTAGGAAGCATAAATTCTAAAATACAACTAGCAAAAAAAAGAGACAGAGAATATTGCAATATCGACAACTTTATAAACATGATATACTTCATTGCTGGGAAACTCAAATTCAATTACCCACTATATTCGACATATAGCCATAATCGGGGACTATAGAACCCAAGATGATAATGCCTCTTCTAAATATTAATTGAACAAAAAGTATAAAAGCCAGCAGTTGCGGGCTTTTACATTTATAACATATTTAATTTTGCGTATCCCTCCGACAGACTGCATCTTTTCCATTGCTGGGAAACTCGTTTTCTTTTCGTTAATGAAAAACATAGCAGATCGGAAGCAGACGTGGATGCGGAAGCATTACGACTTATGGCGACAATAAGCTAGAAAGCAGATTGCACGGCATTGTATTGGTAATTTAAATGCAATAATTAGTGCAAAATCTAAAAATTTATTTCTTTTTGCTTGTTTTTGTGAAAAATATGTTTTAATTTTAGCCTTATCAAACAAAATCCACTCACAAAAGAAAGGAGAAGCGCTGGAGTGATACCGAATTGTTAATTTTAAATTTGATATTATGAAAGAAAGAAAGAAAGAAAGGCATTTAGGATAATTGTTTTCCTAGTGCTATTGCCGCTGTTTAGTTGCAATGAAGAAGATTGCAAACTACCAATAAATACAATAGATGTTAAACATTTAGCACAGCAAATAGGTGCAGATTTTTATAATATGGTGTCGTATAGTTTAGAAGAGTTGCCCAATACAGCTTTTCAAAATGACATTATGCTAGTAAAAGCTGTGGAGAATAATATTCAAGAATGGAATACGCAGCATGCTTGCTATAGAGACATATTAGATTCCAGCTATGTTATAGCAACTAAATTCCCCTCATTAGATCAACCGATAATAGATAATGCATTTGATAGTTATACTCCAAAGCAAGTGATGATTATTAAACAAATTCTCAACATTGCTAAAAATAGCTCGTTATTAAATTTTCAAGAGAATATACAGATAGTCGAAGAATTAATATATAAGCTCCCTAAAGAAGAACAACTCGAGTTGCTTGTTATGAATGAGATGATTAAAGGTGCTTGCGATGCTATGGTAGATTTGAAACTGAATGACAATCGATATCAGCAAAAATCTTTTGCTACTTTTGTTTGCAATTTAACTTCGGGTGGAATTGGAACTGTTTATGGAGCGTGGGCAGGGGCTATTGCAGGGGCTGCTTTTGGAGCATCTACAATTGTTTCTGGAGGAACTGCGGCAGTTGTTAGTCTAGTTGTTGGTTCAGCCATTAGTACTATTGCTTGTTAATAAAACCATGGATTCATGAAAAAGTCAACCAAAAAAGAACTCTTGTTTATTGTTCCAAACATCATGCTTTCGACGTTGCTGATGATATTTTATTGCATAACTCAAAGAACCGATTTTCCTTTTAATTTAATTCCGTCATACTTTTTCTCTATTTTAGCTGCAATTTTATCAATGTATTACATTCACCCGTGGTTAACTAGAAATAAAGAAAACAACAAAGACCACGAAAACAAGAAAATGCTAAAAATATTTAGTATTGTGATGCTGATTTTCACAGTCATTCTTCTTGGCTCTATGTTGTTTGTAGTGAGTAATTCAAATGGTATTTAATCATATGTGACTTGCATTTAAGTTACGTCAAGAGGGTGTCTCAAAAAGTGAGATTTTAATTTTTGATGGTTTCAAACTATAAGCCCAAAGGGCTTTAATATAGCATAGTGCATCGCACTATGTGCTGGCAATTCGAGCATTATAAGCGCCGCAGGTACGAAAGACATTACATTTCGCACCTCTGGCGCTTTTCTATTCTCCATTATTCTGTTCGTAGCGCAATGCGCCACGCTACTTCTATGTTGTAATCCAAATTATTTGAGTATTATTTGTCAAAATTTATTTTCTTTCTTACCTTTACATCAAGGAGTTGAAGAGGAAATAGGCTCTGCTGGGGAGCAACCTATTAGCAATAAACTCCCTGCGTTACACTGTAACATCTTAAGAGGGTGATTTTATCACTCTCTTTTTGATTACAGGTATCGCCTTATGGCTAAGAAAACCCATTCCTCTTTTAGCCTAGTATGTAATCCTATAAAAACAGCCTTCAATAAGCAGACGCAAAAACGCTGCAAGTTCTTTTTCAGTCAATTAGGAAAGATGCCACATTCTTTCTAAGCGGACACAATGCCGCAAGTAGCGGAGAGTGGTCATCTTATTTTATTCGTTTTTAAGGATATATATTGTTATTATTGTACAACACTGCATACATATTCTTTTTTATTCTTTAGCACATAATATATTCGATTAACTAGTTTTCTAGCTATTCTAACTATAGCCTTGTTTGGTTCCATTCTGCGACAAAGTTGATTATAAGCTAGGGCTAAAGCTGGATCCTTGCGGATAGAAACCCATGCGCTCTCAATCAGTGAAGCTCGCAGGTGCTTTTGTCCTCTTGATGTCATCTCGCCTTTGTTATCCTTACTTCCACTTGAATGGCAACTTGGCACAATACCTATAAAACCTGCAAATTTATCGCTATTTTCAAAACGCTCAATATTTTCAATCTCTGTAAGAAATACTGCTCCCGTTAATAAGCCAATACCTGGAACACTTCTTATCAGTTCTATATTGCACTTATATCTATCTTGTTTGCACAGCTCTCTCACTTGTCTTGTTATAGTCAACAAAGCCTTCTTTTTGTGTTCGAGTTCGTCAACAACGAACAGAAAAGCCGACTTATCTATTCCCATAGCTTCCGAAGCTTCACATCTAAGCCAACCTACAAATGATGAAGGAAAATCCTTGCTATTAGAATACTGCTGAGGTATTTTTATTCCATTGTGGTGTAGCATCATCTTAATCCTAGTCTTCATTCGAGTAAGGTCTTTTACTACTGAAGTTCTTACACGCAAAATACTTCTATCTTCTTGCGTCTGAGGGGTAATAGTATAAATCCCCTGAAGTTCTTTGGCTCGCAATGAGCGAGCAATTTTCTTAGAGTCAACAGCATCTGTTTTATGTACACGTTCTTTATTACTAGTCGGAACATCTGCTGGATTGATGACTATATTCTCAACACCTAACTCCTTAAGTTGATAGTGTGCCCATAGTCCACTAAAACCTGCTTCATATGCCGAAAAATAGTTTCCCATAGGAAAATGTTCTGTAAGATAATTATATAATTTATCAGGTTCTGGAGGTTGATTAAATGTTTTAAAATGACTGTGCTCTGTTAGAATAGTTACAGACCAACTTCTCAAGTGGACATCAATTCCTACATAAATGTTTTCTCCTTTAAAATTAAGTTCCTTTCTTTGTTGTGGCATAAGTC
>JBKEAC010000040.1:0-13344 GCA_047971925.1 Mangrovibacterium sp. | reverse complement strand
AGATTTCACGGATCACCGGTAAAAGTTGGGTTTATGCATAAATTTTTGACAATCTGAATAGGAAGTATTTAACATCAGCAACGCCTCTGAGCTTTCTTCTGAAGTCTTTAATCTTAGCGTTGAAAGATTCTACAGATGCGTTTGTGCTACGATTTTCAAAGTAGTTTAGTATTGTTCGATAATGTAGATATATTGTAGCCGTTACAGTATTGAACTTACTGAATCCAGAGTCAGTAACTTTATTATACCACCGTGCAAGCTTTGTCATAGCCACTCCCTTATCGATAGTACTATTGTAAATCACTCTCAAATCATTGACTAAACCGTATGCTTCTTTGAGTGTTGGATAGAGATCAAATAACAAGTCAGCTCTTTGCTTCTGAGAGTCTGTCCATTTCTCTCCGGATTTAAATAATAGATTGTCGCCCCTTAAAAACTACTTTTAGTATTGATTTTTAATAAAATAAATCTAAAAATGCTTTGATAAATTTGCAAGTTTTGCTATCTTTTGATTCAGAAACTTGCAAATTTGTATTTAACAACGGCATTATTAAAGTGATCAAATAGGAGGGATTTTTATGAAAATCCCTCCTAGTTTTCATTAATTGAGTAAGCCGAAATAAAAGAACAATGTTCGTTTCACTGGTTTTGTCATTTCATTAGCTTCGCCCATTTTTCCAAGACTAGCGGTATTGTTGCTTATTCCCATGGCTAATTTTGTGCCAATTGCAGGAATTCCATCAAGGAAAGAGATGTTTCCAGTAGGGAGTTCGGGATAATTTATTGGTCCAGATATCCCATAAAAATCGAATAAGCGCACAAATAAATCTTCTTCTTGAGCCACCATTGTAAATTTTCCATACACGGTGTTAAATTCCATCCAGCTGACGTCAGGAAAGTATCCTTTAAATTGAGCTTGTTGCCAATTATTGTCGGCAGGTAGCACATTGTTATACATGCGTTGATAAACATCTAATACGCCGCTTTGAGGGCGATTTTTCCACACGTGATTGTCGCCTTTTCCAAGCCATTTAGCACTTATAATATCTGATTCAGGGAAATCAAAGCTAATGCCAATAAATGGTTGTTTACCCTCCACCATGTATTCATAATCTAATTGTAACCAGCCACCATTATACATAGTCCAAACAACAGATTTTAAATCACCTGCATAAGTCATTTTAATGACATGTCCACCATCAATAGCATGATTTTTTATTGATATTACATTCGCACTTCCTGAAACTAACACAGGTCCGTTTGTAAATGGCAGAGCTAATCCAAATGCATTTTGCAAGCTTTTAATCGTACCGTTTTTCTTGCAAAAAGTAACCCCAATTCCCGATGATTCCAATGATATGGTTGAGTCTGTTTCATTAATTTCAACTTTAGCATTGAGTTGATTATTTCCTTTTTGTTGGTTAATCGGGAGTATATTATCTTCTTCAATACCCTCTGATTTAAGTTTACTGAGATGTTCTTTTTCACTATCGCTAAGTTCTTTTTCCACTAATTGCAGTACGGTGTTTTTATTTCCTTCAATTTTCCAACTCCAGCATAATATTTCTTCCCCATGAGGGTCTTTAGCTTTTAGGTATAATGCATCATATTGCTTATAATCGCTTGGAAGGTTTAGTGTTATATTTCCCTTCATTGCTGGAGCAATATCAGGACTAATGAGTTTTCCTTCTTTTTTCACGGTGTGAAATGTGCTTCGTTCGCGAGGAGTTGAAAAATCGACCAATTGCCATGAAAATGAGCAATCTTTCAAGTTCGTGAAATGATAACGGTTTTCTAGCGGAATTACGATAGCTGCTGTTTGGGGAAGTTTGTTCAGTTCTATTTTTATAGGGGAGAATATTTCGCGCATGGCATATACGCTAGGCTCTTTTTCTCGATGCGGACCAACAGCTCCATCGGGTGCATTTACTCTATTTACATCAATAGTGTTATTGAAATCGGTTCTCACTATGCCTTCATCAGCTAGCACCCAAAGGAATCCTCCAGCCGAATGTTTTGAGTTCCAGAATAGATCCCAGAAATCACTAAGTCCAGCAGCCATTCCGCCATCATCTTGTCCGTGTAGAAACTCCGTTGGCATGTAAATTAATCCGCTATTTAGAATATCTTTTGAGCTGAAATAATTTTCATAATGATTACAGTCAATTCCATTGAAATCGTTGCCAGGTTTATGGTGAGCGTGAATAACAGGTCGTTTAGAAAGGTCGTAGATGGCAAAGTCATCGTCGAGTTCTTTATTCGTTCCGCCTTCATTTCCATTACTCCAGAAAACGATTGAAGGGTGGTTCACATCGCGAATTACCATTTCTTTCACTAGTTTTTCTCCTGCGGGAGTATCGTAAGAATTTTGCCATCCTGCCAATTCGTTGAGCACATACAAACCCAGCGAGTCGCAATAGTTTAAGAATGTTTTGTCGGGAGGATAATGTGAACATCGCACAGCATTCATGTTCATTTCTTTTAGTAGTTTCACATCGGCTAAATCAATACTAGGATTTAGGCATCTACCACTTTCTGGCCAGAATGCATGTCGATTTATTCCTTTAAATTTCACTTGCGAACCATTAACATATACGCCATCGCCTTGTCGAATTTCAATAGTTCGAAATCCGAATTTTTCGTTCAGGGTATATTTAATGTTTTCTCCATCTTTAAGATTTATGCGAACGCAATACATGTTTGGTGTTTCAGAAGTCCACAGTTTAGCATCTTTCACAGTGGTGTTTAAAGAAACTATTGAATCTTTAGTTGAAACCTTTTTTTTCATAGTAGCAACTACTTGCTGCTCTGCATTAATAATTTGTGCTTCTATTTCTAATCCTTGAGTGGCAAGATGAGGAAATACTTCGACATTGAAATTGCCTTTTGCATCGGCATTAATTGCCACACGCTCCACAAATTCAGTTGGCACGACTTCTAAATAAACAGGGCGATATATTCCACCAAACACCCAGTAGTCAGCATATCTTTCAGCTCGATTTACCGAAGCGTTGGCAGAGACTTTATCAACTTTAACTTCCAATTTATTTTCGTCACCAAATTTAATTTTATCGGTGATGTCATATTTGAATCGATAAAATGCACCTTGGTGAATATTGCCAGCTAATTTGTCATTTATTTTCACTTCAGTATCTGTCATTGAGCCTTCAAAAACAATATAAATGCGTTTATTTTTCCACTCAGTAGGGACTTCGAATTGATGGCGATACATTCCAGATTCATCAGCAAAATTGAATTTTTTACCATAGGTTCGGTAATCTCGTCCGTAATCATATTCACCAAAGCCCTGTTGCTCCCAGTGAGAAGGCACGTTTATGGTTGTCCAATAGCCACTTTTTCTTCCACTAGTACAAAAAAAGTCCCATTGTACGGTGTTTTCATTATCGGTTCCAGAAAGAAATTTAATTTCTTTTTTTTCGGGAGATGCATTTGCTGTAAATGCACACAAGCATATTAAAAATGCACTTAGAATAGGTTTGATTCGAATCATTATTTATTGTGAATTTAAATTTAGGCTTAAAAGTACGTTTATTTATAGTTTGGAATCATGTTTTTTTATTCAGAATCATGTAAAATTGTAATTTTTGAAGTAAAATATGGCAAGAAAGTCTTTTAAATGTAAAAAAAATAGTGCATGAACAATAGTGCATGAGTTTGAATTATTTTTATTGATAGATGAAGATTTGTATTGTATATTTGATTTTTGATGAATGGAATGTGATTTCCATAATCATTTAATGGATTTTTTATGGTTTTAGGTATTTTTGGAATAATCAGTAATATCAATTAAATAATATGCAAATGAGGAATAGACTTTTTCTAGTTGGATTTGTTATGATTTTTTCGTTATCATGCAAAGAGAAATTAACTCCACCAGTGCTTCGGAGTATTAGTGTAGAGGCACCCTTTGAAATGCCAGCAGTGATTTACCCTGATTTTTCAGACTGCTCAAAGTTTAATATTGTTGATTTTGGAGCAATCTTAGCTAATCAGCAGGCTACAACAGAGGCAATTTCTCAAGCAATCAGTGCTGCCAATGAAGCTGGTGGTGGTAGTGTAATTATTCCTAAAGGCGAATGGCTGACAGGGAAGATTCATTTTAAGAGTAATGTAAACTTGCATTTAGAAAAAGATGCTGTATTATTATTCTCAGATGATCCGATTGATTATTTACCTGCTGTTCACACCACATGGGAGGGTATGGAGTGTTTTAATTATTCGCCATTAATTTATGCTTTTGAGTGTGAGAATATAGCAATTACAGGAGAGGGGAAGCTTGAAGCTAAGATGGGTACTTGGAAACAATGGTTTTCGCGACCAGCACCGCACATGAATAGTTTGAAGCATTTATATACGATGGCTTCTACTGATGTTCCTGTTGAAGAGCGGGTAATGGTGAATGATACAGCTAATCTTCGTCCTCACTTTATTCAGTTTAATCGATCGGAAAATATATTAATTGAAGGTGTTAAGATTAGAAATAGCCCTTTTTGGACTATTCATCCTTATTTGTGTAATAATGTTGTGATACGAGGTATTGATGTGTATGCACATGGGCATAATAATGATGGTGTTGATCCAGATATGACACAAAACATTCTGATTGAAAATTGTGTGTTTGATCAGGGCGATGATGCAATTGCTATAAAGGCCGGTAGGAATCGAGATGCTTGGCGATTGAATACACCTACAAAGAACTTGGTGATGCGAAATTGTGTGGTTAAGAAAGGGCATCAAATGGTAGCGATTGGTAGTGAATTATCGGGTGGTATTGAAAATGTTTTGATTGAAAATTGCTCAGTAGATTCAGGTGCTTCGATGTTTCATGTCATGTATATTAAAACTAACGAGCGCCGAGGTGGATATGTGAAGAATATTTACATGCGACATATTAATGCGCAAGAAGTGAGATATGGGGTGTTAGGCATTGAAACAGATGTGCTATATCAATGGCGTAATCTAGTTCCAACTTATGAAAGACGATTGACTGCTATTTCTGATATTTATTTAGAAGATGTGCATGCAAAAGAGGGAGTTTTTGTGTCGAGAGTATTAGAAGATAAAGAGCTTCCGATTCTGAATGTATCGCTTAAAGATGTGAGTATTGAATCGTTGGTTGAGAGAGAGGTTCTTGAAAGCGGTGGTTTCAAATAAAGAAGTTGTAATTTTAAAAAGAATATCCCTACTGAAATAAATTTCAGTAGGGATATTCTTTTTAGTATCATTATTGGTGCGTTAGCCTAGAGAAGGTGCTATTAGATATTTTAAATGCTGTTCCATGTCTTATTCCACTTGGGAATGAGATTAAGTGGGAAATATCTTCCCAGTTTTTCATGTTGGAAGAGCGCACAGCTCCATATTGTTTATCGCGGTATTTATCAAAATAGACATAGGTGTGTTCTCCTATTTGCAAGGCTGTTGGACCTTCAGCCCAGTAGTCACCAGTAATTGGATTTGACACATCGGTTGAAAAGTTAGGTAATTCATCAGTAGATGTAACACGAATGTTTTTTTCGGCAGGTGCAGAATTTTCATTTTTAACAAATAAATAAAAACGATCATTCTGTTTTATAATTGAGCCATCAATTACACTAAATTCAGGATTAAAGAAGACTTGTGTTTTACTGAATGTGTTAAAATCTTTTGTAGTGGTATAAAATTGACGATGATTCAATCCTTTTTCTCGCTCTGATGTAGCAATTTCATTAAACATTCCCGGTACAGTTGATGCCCAAAATATGTAGAACGTTTTGGTTTCCTCATCGAAGAATAATTCAGGAGCCCAAGCATTTTTTGCGCCTGCGATTTCTTCCATTACAGGTATGTTTTTTTGCTCAGACCAGTGTGTTAGGTCAGCAGAGGAAGCATATCCAATTCCTTGATCCCACCATCCACTAGTCCAAACCATGTGAAACATTCCGTTATCATCTTGCACGATGCTGGGGTCTCTCATGAGTTTATCTTTCCCAATTTCAGGTTTTAAATAAATAGAGTCATTGTTTAGTTTATTCCAAGTTAATCCATCGGTGCTATAAGCTAAATGTAATCCATCGCCATTTCCTTTAAAATATGAGAAAAGGTATATTTCTTTTTGTGTTTCGCTTTTGCAAGCAAAGAGCCCAAAGAGGCAAATTAGGGTTGTGAATAATATACGCATGTTTAAAGATTTAAAATTGAATGTTCGATGCTTCTTTAATCGTTACAGGTCCTAGTAATCCCGAAGGCATAGTTTCCCAAGAATCAAAACGAGTATCTTTATAGGTGATACTAACAAAGTTGATTTCGTTGAATATTCTCCAATTCACAGCACGGCGGTCATAATCGGCTATCCTATTGGCTGGTAAATTAGTTACTTCTATCGTTAACTCGTTAGTGCCATTAATTAAGTGTTCAGTAATGTTAGTTTCGAAAGGAACTGCAAATAGTGTTGAAATTAGTTTACCATTAAGAGAAATCTTTGCACTTTCTCGAACATCGCCAAGATTAATAAGATATTGTTTATTATTTTGTTTGTTAAATTCGAATGAAGTGCAGTATCTTCCAGTTCCCATATTCACTTTAAGAGAGTCGTTGTTTAATAGAGTCCATGAAACGAGTTCGTCTAATTTAAATTCATCATCGATATTTGGCTGACTAGTAGGGAAATTCAATGTCCAATTATCAGTAAGAGTTAGGATTGTTTTTTCATCATGAATATAATTCCAGCTATTAACGTTCACATCGGTGTTGAAAGTTTTCAGAATAATTGATTCTCCAGCTTTCAATTGCATGTAAACTTCAGTATGGTTATTATTGCGCCTTAACTGAGCTTTTCCTTTTTCTCCAGTCATTGGATTGAAGAACATGGCCGATTTGGCATCGACGCTTATTTCAACCCAGCTGTTAATGGGTCTGTTATCAAGCATTGTCATGAAGTAATGATATCCTGTTTCGTTGCTTCTTCGTATGAGTTTTCCGCCGAAATCTGAAACAAAAGCTTCATTCTTCACATTCGTAAGTGGAAGTATTTCAGCATAATTCTCTCCAGTAATAATTGTTCCTTTCCCAAATTTATTTACGGTAGCTGAATGGAAAGATTTCACGCTAGGGAGCTTGCTAAGTTCGTTGGAAAGTGCATCTCTTCGTTTGTCGATGTTTGCTAATCCAGGCACATCAATAGGATAATGATCGGTAAAGATAACTGTAGCTCCTAGTTCGACGAGCTGATTAATTTTTTCGAGTGTTTCAAGAGGAATTAGTTTAACGGCAGGTATAATTAAAGCTTTGTATTGCGCTCCACCACTAGTTTGCAAATGACCATTTTTGACACAGGTGGTTTCAATAAAGCTGTCAGAAATATAATCTAAGTCATATCCTAAATTCATCACTGTTTCCACACCATTGCAGAAGTCGGGAAGTCTTTCTCGCATGCCATGAATAGCAAATGTAGTGAAGTGATTATTTTTTTCACTTTCCCAAATGTCATGCAGTGGAAGGTAGTAAAGGAAGTCATTGTTTGGTTTTCCGTATTGCAAGAATGATTGCGTGCGGGTGATATATTCGAAGAATGCTGGAGCATCTGTCCAAATACTATTGGTTGGCGACATGTCAACAGAGGCATAAAATTTCCATCCTGGCCAAGCGGCATCTTCCGGAGAGTAAGTAGAACCATGAAAAAACACATGGTTCACACCAGAAGTAAACATGAGATCAATTTCAGGTTTGCATTGCGACAGTGATGTTCTGAAATGTTCGGTTAGCCATGTAAATGTTTCAGAAGAGCAATATTTTTTTCCTGCAATGTGAGCTGCCGACGAAGCATATTTTAAGGTTGTAGGATCGCCATCATTATCTTTTCTGATGTCATCTTTTCTCAATGTTGGTATATTGAAATCAGATATTCCAAATGATTCGCATTCGGGAATATCAACCGTGGCGTAGAGGTCGATTAAGTTGGCGGGTGATCCGTGAGCCTGATTTTTTGTTAGGGTTCCGTGTTTGTGCGCCCATTCTGTCCAAACTTGAGTAAAGTTCTCTTTTAGTAGTTCGCCGATTGTTTCTCGGTAGTCGCAAATTACACGAGTAGACAAATCATATTCTCCCTTAGCTAATAAGTCTTGGAAATGATTTTCTAGTTTGTATCCACGGCGATTTTCAAATTCAGTAAGTAAAGAAGGAGTCCAATCGGCGCCATATACTTCATAGGAATCGTTAAAGAAGCTATTGGGAAAAGGAGTGTTGTTTTGGGAAAAAGCATCATCAAATTTCGATAGATAGCGATTCACAGCGTCTTTATCGAAGTGGTTTAGCACGTAACCATTTCCTCCAGGGGCTGCACGTTTTACTTGCTGACGAGTTTTTCCAATAAAAAGAGCAATGAGTTTAGTTTCTTCTGTAGCTGTCCATTGAAGCATTCCATTACTGTCAACTTTATTACTTAAATCAATGGGTTCATTCTTTTCCGTATATGCCATGAGTTTACAAAACAAGGCTATATCTTTTTGTTTTGGATCATTAACTTCGATTTTTTCTTGTAGTTTAGTTCCTTTTTTCAGTTCATAATGTTGGAATATAGCTTTAGTTGCAGCATCTTCAACTGTAACGTGTTTTCCTCCAAAAGGCCATCCTGTCCCATTGTTCATGTCCACTTTCATACCGAGTTCATTAGCTTTAGTTTCAGTAAATGCAAGCATTTTCATCCATTCGGGCGAGAGGTAATCGATATAATGAGTTTCTCTTTCTTGCACGCCATAGATTGGGGTAATTTCAACTCCTCCAATTCCAGCATTGCTCATTTGGGTTAGATTGTAATTCAATCCTTGCTCATTTACATCATTCCCAAGCCACCACCAGCGAGTCCAAGGTTTCGATTCGATAGTTATTTCTGGCCATTCAGAATCGATAGGCTTATTTTCAGAGCATGAAACGCTAAGTAAAGCTAAACATGCGATACTTATTTTGTAATAATGTTTAATATTCATGATTTTGTAATTAATTTTCATTGGTTTTTCCATATTTAGAAGGGGAGCAATTATATTGTGTTTTAAAGCATTTGCTAAAATAGAAAGGATCATCAAACCCTACCTCGTAAGCAATTTCTGAAACTGTCAGATTATTTTCAAGTAATAGTTTTGCAGCTAATTTTAATCGTTTTGTCTTAATTAGTTCATTGGGTGAAAGTCCTGTTATACCTTTCACTTTTTTGTAAAACAATGTCCTTTTTTGTTGAGCTAATTCAGCAAAAGTATCAACTGAGAATGTTGAATCTGCGATGTTGTCTTCAAGAATCTGATCAATGAGTTCAATGAATTTTTGGTCTTTATCTGTTGAAGTAATTAAATTACCATCGAACATAAATTCGTTTGAGAAGCGTTTTTTTAATTGTTCACGCTGTTCTATAAGTTTAAAGATTCGAGCGGATAAATAATTTAAGCTAAATGGCTTCATTACATAGGCATCGGCTCCACTTTGAATACCTTCTAATTGGTGTTCAATTGAAGAATGAGCTGTGAGCAACACGATTGGTATGTGTGAAGTGTTGAAGTTTTCTCGTAAGCGACGGGTTACTTCAAAGCCATCCATTTCAGGCATCATCACATCGCACACAATGAGATATGGATTAAGTTCAAGAGCTTTATCAAGTCCTTCCTTCCCATTTTCTGCGGTTTCAATGTTGAAGAACGCTTTAAATTCGTCATGTAAGAAATTTCGAATATCATCGTTATCGTCAATGATTAAAACAGTAAAATCTCTATATTCTTCCGTGTAATTTTGGGGTAATTCAACAGTTTCATTACTTGTTGATGGATAAACGACTTTGTCGCTTAGCGATTGATTATCTGTTTCCTCAGCATTTGTTGGCTGTATGAAGTTTTCACCTGAATAAATGGCTGGATTTGTTGATAATTCAACCAAGAATACAGAACCCTTAGGTTTATTGTCTTCATGCCATACTTTCCCTTTGTGTGCATCAATAAATTCTTTAACTAACGATAATCCAACTCCAGTTCCTGCTGAAGAGAAGTTAATTTGCATGAAGCGGCTAAACAAGAGGTGTTGTTTTTCGCTATCAACGCCAATACCATTGTCTTTAACATGGATGAGGCATGTTTGCTTTGCTTGATCAATGTTAATAGAAAATACTATTTCTCCATTTTTGGGAGTAAATTTGAAGGCATTCGATAATAGATTATATAGAATTTTATCAATCTTCTTTTTATCGATAAATAACATGAAGGAAGGATGGCTTTGTTCGAAGGAGTATGATATATTCTTTTGTTCTGCAATTTCTTGAAATGAGTTAAAGATGTCATCTGAGAATGCAATGATATCAGTTTTTTCCAAATTAAGTTGAAGAACATTTCCTTCAAGTTTGCGAAATTCTAAAAGTTGATCAATTAAACGAGTTAAAGAGTTAGAGTTTCGATTTAGCAGATCGATTTGTTTTTTAATTCGAGGAGAGATGTCTTTTTGAGCATTTAAGTTTTCAACAGCTCCACGAATGAGGGTTAGTGGAGTTCGGAATTCATGAGATATATTTGTAAAGAATCGTAATTTATGTCCCGTAAGTTCTTTTTCAAGTTTTATATTATTTTGAAGTGCATGAAGTTTGATTACAAATCGTGAAATGACATATAAGGTACCTAAGGCAATAATTGAATAGATAAGTATTGCATACCAAGACAACCAAAATGGAGGTGTGATGCTTATTTTTAGTTTTGTGATAGAAGGATTCCAAATACCATCAACATTTGTTCCTCGAACATTAAACACATAATTGCCATATGGGAGATTTTTGTAGGTAGCATTATTTGTATTGCTTATGTTGCTCCATTCTTTATCAAAGTTTTCTAGCTTATAAGAGTACTTATTTTTTGTAGGATCGGTTAAATCGAGTGAAGCAAATTCAATTGTGAAAGTGTTTTGAGTGTAATTGAGTTTAATATTTTCAGCGTAGCTAACCGATTGCGATAGGGGAGAATCGGCTTTCCCTGCATTGATAATTTGATTATGTATTAGAAAATTAGTTAAAGTAACAGGCACGAGGTTTTCATTTGGAACAAAAGACGTAGGATTGAGAATCAATAGACCATCAAGACTTCCCCAAATCATCCTCCCATCTTTGCTAATCGTGTTGGCATTTTCATTAAAGTGGTTTCCATAGGTTTTATCAGAAAATTTATATGATAGAATTGTGTTACTATTATTTTCCATTTTTGATATGCCATTTTCAGTGCTTATCCAAAGATTTTGTTTGGAGTCTTCCATAATGCCTGAAACAACATTTCCTGCCAAACCGTTTTCCGAGCTATAAGTAATAAAATGTTCGTGAGTAGTACCAGATTGAGGTATATATTTACTAATTCCACCGCCAACAGTTCCTACCCAAATATTTCCAACATGATCTTCGAAAATTGTTTTAATATCATTGCACCCAATGCTTTGTTCGTTGGTTAAATCCATTTTATAATTCACATAGGCATTGGGGTTGTTAATGAGTTCATCTGGATTAAAGCGAATAATTCCATCGCTGGTGGCCATCCAAATTAATCCATTTTTATCTTGTAGTAAGTAACGAATATAGCTTAAATTTCCAGTATCATAAAAGAATCGTGTAAAAGCGGTTCCTTTTTCAGTTGTTTCCATTAGGTTTAATCCTCCTCCGAAACTACCAATCCACATTCGTTTTTGCTTATCGACCAGAATAGTAAAAATGGTGTTGTGGCTTATTGAATTAACATCAGAAGAGTTAATGAAATGCGATTTAATCTGATGAGTTTTGTTATCTATGCAATATAATCCTTGTCCTTTAGTTCCTACCCAGATGTTATTTTCATGAGCTTGTGTAATTACATAAGGGTTTATTTCATTTTGGATGAGTTTCTTAGTACGAAGCGTTTTGTCATACAGATATAAGTTCCCATTTTTTGTTCCCACCCAAATATTGCTGGAAGAGTCGCAGAAAACCGACCGAACATTATTGTTTTTTCCAATAGAAGTTTCTTCTTCAGGACGCACAACATCAATGTTATAACCAGATTGAACCACCTTTACAATTCCAGCATATTCACTACCAATCCAAATATTGCCATATTCATCGTTGGTAATGTCTAGCAAATAGTCAGAAGCGATACTGTTAGTTGAGGGGATGTTTCGATAATTGCAGAGCTCATCGGTTTTTAAATTATAGGTATACAAACCATAGCCATAAGTGGTTATCCAGATGAGTTCGTTGGAATCGATGAAAACATTATAGCGTTCTAAGTCGATGAGTTTAATTACATCTGGGGGAATTAAACTCATTTTTTTAACTTGTTTCTGCATTGGGTTGTAATACCAAACAATCCCGGTGTTGTTATACATCCAAACACCTTCGTTTGAGTCTCTGATAAATTCAATTTTTCCTTGGAGTTGAGGGTCTTTTGCCCAATTGGGTTTTGAGAATTGATTTGTTTGTGTGTCGAATAAATAAGCACCAGTTAAATCACTAACTATCACGATGTATTGGCCATCGAGTTTTTCAATGTTTGTAATTTCGTTGTCCCCAAAATTACTTTTAATCTGTTGATGTTGATTTGTACTTTGATTAAATTTAATTAGAGCCTCATTGGTTTGGAAATATAAATGATCATGACATTCAATAGCTTTTTTGGTAATTACAGTATTATCAATGATGAGTCTACTTCCTTTTTCGTTATTGCAATAGAGACCTTTATTTCCTCCAATCCAAATGTTGTTTTTAGAGTCTTCAAATATAAAACGACAATTTTTTCGACTTCCGCATAGGGTGTCATTTAAAACAGAAGTGGCTTGTAGTTTTGAATTTTTGAATTCAATCTTTAAGCAACCATCGTTTCCACCCCAAAGCCATATATCGCCATTTGAAGATTCATGGAGATTGCGATATTCGGCATTTATATTTTGCTTTTCAAGAGGAAGATAGTTGATGAATATGTCATTCTTTGGGTCGTAGCAACTGTATTCGTTTTTATAGGTTTTTACCCACAAGAACCCATTTTTTCCCTGGTGTATATCGGCAATTCTATGGTCGGCAAGTGTGTTTGTGTTGCCGTGATGGGGTTTGTAGGTTATAATTCGATGTCCATCATATCGGTTCAGACCATCGAGAGTGCCAGCCCAAATAAATCCTTTTTCATCTTTGAGTATTGATCGAACTGTATTTTGCGACAAACCATTTTGCGTGTTGATTTGGAAAAATCGGAGGTTGTGTTTATCTGCTGCAATTGAGTTTACATTTGAGAAAGCTAACAAAAGGAAAATACAGAAGGAAAGGAATTTCATTTCAACAAATTTATATTTAATTCAAAAATAATAATAGTTATT
>JBKEAC010000039.1:0-14075 GCA_047971925.1 Mangrovibacterium sp. | reverse complement strand
GTCCAATCATGGGGTCGCAAGAGTTAATCCGTGGTTAAATCCGCTATTGTGAGTGGATTGCCGATGAGGATTAGGAGGAAGCCGAACGGATTCCATTTATTTCGGTAAGAATTGAAAAGTGTCGTGAGATGCGAGTTAAGGGCGGCAGCTCTGTTGCAAGAAAGTTTGCACAATGGCCTTATCGTTTCATACAAATAACAGCGGTTTCGAATACAACTCAAATCATCATGCCCGGAGTTTCTTCCGAGCGCAGAGATTATGTGCCTTCTGGATTTCTAAACAGTGAAACGATTATTTCAAACTCTGCATTTGCTGTTTACCATGCCGAGCCATGGACTTTTGGCGTGCTCAATTCGAAGATGCACATGGTTTGGCTTCGTGCGGTGGGGGGAAGGTTGAAAACCGACTATCGTTATTCCAAAGATGTGGTCTATAACACCTTTCCATTTCCTCGCATCAGCACGCAGCGCAAGAATGAAATCACGCAATCGTCTTTGCGCATTCTTGCCGAGCGCGAACAACACAGCGAGAAAACCCTCGCCCAGCTCTATGACCCCGACAAGATGCCCGCAGCTCTGCTGCAAGCCCATCAAGACAATGACTTAATCATCGAACGCTGCTTCCGCTCCACACCCTTCCGCTCCGATGAAGAACGATTGGAATATCTGTTTAAGATGTATGAGAAGATGGTGGGGGGAGAAGGATAGAATGAGTTGGTTAATTATGAAAATAGATAGATGGATGAGCACGGTTTATAAGTGGATTCAATCGAATAGCACAGTTTTAGGCATTGTGTTTTTGGGCATTGTGTTTCATGGTCTAATCGAACGCTTTGTTAGTAGCTATGTTGTTGAACCATTTTTAAGCCAAATTGAAAAGCATATTTTCACTGATATTCTGTTCATTGTTTTGGGACTGTGGTTTGTTGTGGATTGTGTGGTTAAGAGAAAAAACAAATATCATGTTACTTCAAGGACCCTTGTCTTAAATATCGTGGTATCGGCAGTCTATGTCTACTATCGGTTTTGTGCATCGATTTGGAATTTTATGCCCTTTAGTTTTGTTGATTTTTTAGCATATACAGATGTCTTTATGCTTTATCCTTTGGGTAATGTTTTGTTGTGGCTGACGAATGTCTGTAAGAATGCGATTAATTTCGATCACCCCAAAGGCTTTCTCTCAGATACACCATTAAAAGATAGGCAAGAAGATTCGCTGAATAGGGAGAAAATAGCGAAGTATTTGTGCAACACCATAGCAAACACAAGCTTGCCTGATTCGTCGTTTGCAATAGGCGTTTCAAGCAAGTGGGGATTTGGAAAAACTTCATTCTTGCACCTGATTGAGCGGAATCTGAATCCAGAGAAGACTATTGTGGTGAAATTTAACCCATGGTTGAATCAAAATTCGCAAAGCATTGTAAAAGATTTCTTTACTACATTGAATGTCGCTTTGACTGATTATATTTCTGAAATATCACCAATGCTCAATAGATATGCAAAATCATTGGCAGAACAGAGCAAGGAGGGGTTGTTAATTCCTTTGCTGAAGAATTATCTGGAAAAGTCCGCAGCAAAAGATGATTTTGAGCAAATCAATAAGCTTGTCGGTGGGCTCAACAGGCAGTTGGTAGTGTTTATTGATGATTTAGACCGACTTTATAAAGAAGAAATCTTTCAGGTTCTAAAGTTGATTCGAAATAGTGCCAATTTTGGGAATACAATATTTATAGTGGCATACGACCGCAATTATGTAGTCAATGCAATAAAAGAAATAAATGGACATAGTCCCAAAGAATACCTAGAGAAGATATTTCAGCTTGAAATAGAGTTGCCAAACATTGAGCATAAAGTCATCTGCGATCGGATTTTCAATAGCTTGAAACCTCAGCTGCTAGAAGATGATAAAGTAAGATTGGAACGGGCGTTATATGACGATCGCTCTGCACCGTTCTCGGTTCAAAATAAACACTTTAAAATACTCTCTACACTTAGAGATACTAATCGCTTTGTGAATTCATTTTTGATTAGCTACAGTCAATTGAAAGGAGAAGTCGTGTTTGATGATTTGCTGAACTTGGAATTGCTTCGATTGAAATTTTCTGGAGTGTATAAGCTTCTGTTTTTTCATACGAGTGAATATTTGGAGTTAACACAGAATACATACCAGAAACAGGAATACAGTTTAAAAGAAAAAGATGGGCAATTATTGCTTCGAAAATATTTAGATGAAAACTATAACGAAGTAGGGATTGCTCAGTCAGATATTGATTCTGCAATGAAGATACCAGAATCTTTATTCCCCAAAAATTTCACAGCGAATGACTATCCCTTGTCTGTTCGAAATCCAATAAGTTTTGATAGGTATTCTCGCTATAGATTGTTGGAGAAAGACTTGTCGGAAGTGGAGTTTAGTAACTTTCGCATGAAATCGCAGAACGAATTTCAGGAGAAAATAGACGAATGGATTGAAAAAGGATTGAGTGAAAGTTTGTTTAAGCGGTTGAATGAAATCCATACGTATTCTGATAGAGAAGATTTAGAAAAGATTTTTTCTGCCATTTTTTATTTGGCAAGGCATCCTGATGTTGAGAAAAATATATTTGATTACTATGTATTTATGAGTGTAGGAAAAAAAATAACTGATATATTGAATCTGTCCAATAAAGTATATTATTTGACGTATTGCAAGACGGGAACAGATTTTAAAGAGTTTATAATAGGCTTGTTTAAGCAAGCTTCTAGTCCGTATGTGTTTGAGAGTAGTCTGATTTATTACCTCCTTGAGAATTCTTACTTGGTTCGCAAGCAATGGATGGCTGAATTTCAGCGACTGAGATTAGATTATCTGGAGTGCTACCTGAGGGAAGCACCAAGTGTGAATTTCAAAGCGATGAGATTGTTTGTGAATAACGGAGAAATCAAACTAAAGTATATCCAAGACGGAGAACAGCCTGTCGTACCTTCAAACCCAACCGCTAGAGAGCAAATGCTCGCTTTTATAAAGAAAAATACAGATGATGGATTTCTAAAGCTATTGATTTTGTCAGATTTTGAGAATTTTACGATTGGAAATTACATTAAAGACATCTTTGAAAGCTTCGAAGCATTTGAGGATTATATTAATCAATTAGACGAAGATCAATTTAAATATTTAGAAGAGTTCAAAGCGTTCTTTGGAAAGTTTAAAGAAAATGATTACAAGTCAGTTTCATTTAAGTTTAATGTAATTCCTGTGGAAAAGAAATAATCTTACGAGAACCCCCTTGTCTAGCCCCAAAAAATATATCTTTGTGTGTCAACCACCGAAAATTAAAGCAAACCCATGACCAACATTGTAAACGTAAAATACCAACAAACCGGAAAGAGCAAAAGCACCAACCCGATGGGGATGCGTGAAATGCAAGAACGTGCTTTTGAATATCGCGATGCGCAATATCTGCTCATCAAATCGCCACCCGCATCGGGAAAGTCAAGAGCCTTGATGTTTCTGGGTTTAGATAAATTGAAAAACCAAGGCATTAAGAAAGTCATCGTGGCAGTGCCCGAACGCTCCATCGGAAGCTCGTTTGCACCAACCGAACTGAAGAAGTTTGGCTTCTTCGCCAACTGGCAGCCCAATGATGAATATAACCTCTGCACCCCCGGTGGCGAAAGCAGCAAGGTGAAAGCCTTTGTGCGCTTCATGCAAAACGATGAGCAGATACTCATTTGCACCCATGCCACCTTTCGCTTTGCTTGCGAAGAATTGGCAGAAGAGCAGTTTAATGATTGCCTGATTGCCATTGATGAATTTCACCACGTTTCAGCAGATGAAAATAACCGATTGGGAGATGCCTTGCGCACAATCATGGCGAAATCATCGGCTCACTTGGTGGCTATGACGGGCTCGTATTTCCGTGGCGATAGCGTGCCGGTGCTTCACCCCGACGATGAGCAGCAATTCACCAAAGTAACCTATAACTATTATGAGCAGCTGAATGGCTATGAGTTTTTAAAGTCGCTCGGCATAGGTTATCATTTCTATCAAGGGCGATACACCGACGCTATTCTGGAAGTGCTCGACACCAATAAGAAAACCATTTTGCACATTCCCAATGTGAATTCAGGCGAATCAACCAAAGACAAGCACAATGAAGTGAACTTCATTCTCGATGCCGTGGGCGTGGTGGTGAAGCAAGAGGCAGAAACAGGCGTTATTCATGTGAAGCGGCACACCGATGGCAAAATGCTGAAAGTGGCCGATTTGGTGGAAGACAACCCCAACGAACGCGATAAGATTGTAACTTATCTTCGGAATATAAAATCGATTGATGATATGGATTTGATTATTGCGCTCGGCATGGCAAAAGAAGGCTTCGACTGGCCTTATTGCGAGCACGCACTCACGGTGGGCTATCGAGGTTCGCTCACCGAAATTATTCAAATTATCGGTCGTGCCACTCGCGATAGCAACAATAAAACCCATGCGCAATTCACCAACCTAATTGCACAGCCCGATGCCAAAGATGATTTGGTGAAACTGTCGGTAAACAACATACTCAAGGCAATTGCCGCCTCTTTGCTCATGGAACAAGTGCTGGCTCCGAATTGGAAGTTTAAAACCAAGCTGCCCAACGAAGAGCAAGCACAGCCCGGCGAGATAAAAATTCGAGGATTTAAAGAACCCAGTTCGAAACGGGTGAAGGATATTCTGGAAACCGATTTAAATGATTTAAAAGCCAGTGTGCTGCAAGACGACACCATGCTAAAGGCAATGCCTGGCAATGTTGACCCCGAGGTGATAAATAAGATGCTGATTCCGAAAGTTATCAAAATGAAATATCCCGATCTGTCGGAGGAAGAAGTGGAAGAAGTGCGCCAACATGTGGTGGTCGATTCGGTCATTAAAAATGGCAAGTTGAAAGAAGTGGGCGGTAAACGATTTATCCGGATGGCCAATTCATTTATCGATATTGACGACATTCACATCGACATGATTGATGCGGTGAACCCTTTCCAAAAGGCCTATGAAATTCTTTCCAAATCGGTAACCACTCAGGTGCTCAGAGTGATTCAAGACCAAATTGAATCTACACGTATTGTCATGGATTTCGAGGAAGCCAAAATACTTTGGCCCAAGATTCAGGAATTTGCAAAGATTCACGGTAGAGAACCAAATTTACAATCGAACGACCCACTGGAAAGACGCATGGCAGAGTGCATCATCTATTTGAAAGCTGAAAAGCGCAAACGACAAACCAATGAATAAGGAAGAAATTTTAGCTGAAATTTTCAACAACGATCCACAGGGATTGCTGCATGTGAAACCAAAGTCACAGCACGCCAAAAAACCCGATGAAAAACTGCTGGCATCGTTTGAGGAAATTAATCACTTTGTGCAAACTTACCATCGGGAACCTCATGCCGACCTCAAAGACATGAACGAATATCTGCTGCATGAGCGATTGAAAGGCTTGCGTAAAGATGCAGAGAAGGTGGAGAAGTTGAAACCCTATGATGTGCATGAACTCCTGCCTATGCTTGAGGCGAACCAAGCGCAAGAACCAGCAATGAGCTATGCAAAGCCCAAAGAACTAAATTCATTCGACGATATTTTTGCCGATGACAGTTTGGGCCTATTCGGTGACGATGATGATTTGGGGCTTTTCGCTTTCAAGCACATTCCAAGGGAAAGCGAACGAGCCGAAACGGATTTTGTGGCAAAGCGCAAACCGATAAAAGAAGCAAAATTTAAGGCATACAAAGAACGCTTTGAGCAAGTTCATCGCGACCTGAAAGAGGGTAAACGAATGCTCGTGGAGTTTAAAGATGTGGATAAGAACCTCAAAGAAGGACAGTTTTATGTGCTCAATGGCGTGCTTTTATATTTGGAAAGTGTGGACTATGGAAGAGAAAATGATGATTTGAAGGTTAGCACAGCAAAACGGAAAGATGGGAGAACAGAAATTATCTTTGAGAATGGCACAAAGAGTAACATGTTTTACCGTTCGCTGAGTAAGATGCTCTATGATGGTGGACGAATAGTTACACAAACACTCGAAGAAGTGGAAGCCGATTTGTTTGTAAATGCGAATATCATCGGCAAAGAAGATGAAGCAGCCGGCTATATCTATGTGCTGCGCTCGCAAAGTCGCGACCCCAAAATAGCGGGCATTCAGAATCTATTCAAGATTGGCTATTCGAAATTAGAGGTAGAAGAGCGCATTAAAAATGCCGAAAAAGAGCCCACCTATCTGATGGCACCCGTGCACATTAAAGGGGCATGGAAATGCTTCAACATGAATCCACAGAAATTTGAACAATTGCTGCACAACTTCTTCGGAAAAACATGTGTGGAGCTCGATGTGTTTGATGAAAAAGGCAAACGCCACACTCCACGAGAGTGGTTTATAGCTCCTTTCGAGGTAATTGAACAAGCCATCGAACTAATCATCAATGGAAAGATTGTGGATTATAAATACAACATAGCAAAAGAGGTGATTGAGAGGAGGTAGATGACTAGAAATAACCACTTGATTAATAAACTCACCTCTTCACATTTGAATATCGCCGATTGCGTTCCATCGAAGTTGCATTCATGACGGAAAAAACTTGCCGAAAATCGTCGGTTTGCACATTTCTAAGCAAATAAACGAACTAAACTCATCTTATTAGTAGAAAATCATTATTTTCGCACTTTAATGTTTCTTTTCCCTCATGGGATATAAAAAAACAAGATTATGAGCGAACATCACGACAACCACCATCATGTGGAAAATGATGAAGAATATAAAGGGCTGACTGTTAACAACGGTATCGAGCAACCAAAATCATATGACGATAATGCCATTGCTCGATTTCTGCAACACAAGAAACGCCAAGCTCTCACTTTAGAGCAATATGTCGATGGCATTTTATCGGGCGACCGAACTATTTTGAGCCAAGCCGTTACACTTGTTGAAAGCTCGAAAAGAGAACACTACGACCTTGCACAACAAATCATCGAACGATGCCTGCCTCACAGTGGAAAATCAATCAGAATTGGAATTACAGGGGTTCCCGGTGTGGGAAAAAGCACAACCATTGAAACACTCGGAAAGCATGTAACAGAACAAGGTCATAAACTCGCCGTGCTAGCCATTGACCCCAGTAGCGAACGAACAAAAGGAAGTATATTGGGCGACAAAACACGCATGGAAGAACTATGCAACAACCCCAACGCCTACATTCGTCCTTCGCCATCGGCAGGATCATTAGGAGGTGTGGCACGAAAAACACGCGAAACAATCATTCTTTGTGAAGCCGCCGGATTTGATGTTATTTTCATTGAAACCGTGGGCGTGGGACAAAGCGAAACCGCCGTGCACTCCATGGTCGATTTCTTCTTGCTGCTCATGCTGTCGGGTGCCGGCGATGAACTACAAGGAATAAAAAGAGGAATAATGGAAATGGCCGATGCTATTTCTATAAACAAAGCCGATGGCGACAACATTGAACGTGCCGAACTGGCTCGTGTGCAATACATGAACGCATTGCACCTATTCCCAACTAGCGATTCAGGATGGAAACCTCAGGTGCTTACTAGCTCGGCATATAAAGGAACCGGAATTGCCGAAATTTGGAAAACAGCAAAAAACTACATGGCATTCACCAATGAAAATAATTACTTTCAACACCGCCGAAGTGAGCAAGCTAAATATTGGATGTATGAAACAATCAACGAACAATTGCGAGCTAGCTTCTACCAAAACCAAACAATTAAAAACATCATTGCAAAGAAAGAACTTCAAGTACTTAACGACGAAGTGAGCTCATTTATTGCCGCAAAACAATTATTAGATACATATTATCAAACTCAAAAGGATTAATTTAAAATGAAAAGATTTTACTCTTTATTCATGCTTGCTCTCATTACTTTAGCATCAGCATGCCAACCAAAAAACGCTTATAACATTAGCGGAACAATCGCCAATGCCGATTCGGGCATGGTATTCCTTGTGAAACCTGTGGGAAGAAGCGTGGAAGTTATCGATTCTACCCAAGTGGTAAAAGGCGAGTTTAAATTCAAAACTGCGCAAACCGACACCGTGCAGCTTGTGGCTCTTCGATTCAACGACAAGCAATATTTCGCACAGTTTCTAATTGAACCAGCATCGTTCAAAATTACTGCTTATGCCGATAGCTTAAACATGTCGACCAGTAAAGTTAGCGGATCGGAAACTACAAATGCATTTAACGTCTATTTAGATGAAATGAACAAGCTGCAAGCTGAAATGCAAAAATACAACAGCGATTTCCAAGCTGCTCAAATCATCAACAATCAAGAAAAACAAGATGAAATTCGCGCAAATGCTGAAGCTACTCAAGAAAACTTCATCTTCTTCTCAAAAAACTATGTGAAAGAACATCACAACTCTGTTGTGGCTACATTCATACTTCACGCTCAACTTGCAAACCACTTGCAAGCTAGCGAACTCGATTCGTTAGTGTCGAAACTTGATGGAAATGCCATTACTAACAACCCTTATTATCCTGAATTGCAAGAAAAATTGCAAGCAAAAAAAGATCAAGAACTAGCTCTTGAAGCGGTATCGGAAGGTAAAGAAGCTCCCGATTTCACACTACCAACTCCCGATGGAACAAATGTGAGCCTTAGCCAATTCCGCGGAAAATATGTTCTACTTGACTTCTGGGCATCATGGTGTGGTCCTTGTAGAAAGGAAAACCCCAATGTGCTTGCTGCCTACAACAAATTCAAATCGAAAAACTTCGACATCTTAGCAGTTTCTCTCGATAAAGATAAAGCAAAATGGGAAGAAGCCATTGCTAAAGATGGTTTACCTTGGACGCACGTTTCTGACTTGAAATTCTGGAATAGCGATGTTGCTAAACTTTATGCCGTGAAAGGAATTCCTGCCTCTTTCTTAATCGACCCTAATGGCATTATTGTTGCAAAAAACCTTCGTGGAGAAGAACTTGAGAAAAAATTAGCTGAGCTACTAAACTAATATTACTTATCCCCTCTTGTATTCCCCACAAGAGGGGATAAACTTTTTTCAAGCAGCAATGTTTGAACTAATGAAACAAGCCATAAAGCACTGAACTTTCGCAACACAGAATGCTTAGATTGGCAAAACAAATCGCACAACTCAAAAAGTTGTTAGCAAATGAAAAAAACATTTACAAACTAGTTCAACTTTGATTATTCTTGCGAACAAGCATAGTGAACTGAAAATACAAGCATATGAATTACGACATTTTAATAATTGGCAGCGGTCCCGGAGGATATGTAGCTGCCATCAGAGCAGCTCAATTAGGATTCAAAGTTGCTGTTGTTGAAAAAGAAAACTTAGGGGGAATCTGCTTAAACTGGGGGTGCATTCCAACTAAATCTCTCCTTAAAAGCGCACAAGCCTATAACTATGCCTTGCACGCTGAAAACTATGGCGTGAAAATCGAGGGTACAGTTTCGCCCGATTTCGAAGCCATGGTGGCACGCAGTCGTGGAGTAGCTGAAGGCATGAGCAAAGGAATTCAATTCCTATTTAAAAAGAACAACATTGAAATCATTTCTGGATTCGGAAAACTAATTGCCAAAGGAAAAGTGGAAGTAAGCAATGAGCAAGGCGAAAAATCAATCATTGAGGCTAAACACATCATCTTAGCAACTGGTGCTCGCTCGCGGTCGCTGCCAAACTTACCTCAAGATGGAAATAAAATCATCGGCTATCGACAAGCCATGACGCTAAGCAAGCAACCAAAATCAATGGTTGTAGTTGGTTCGGGTGCCATTGGTAGTGAATTTGCTTACTTCTACCAATCAATCGGAACTGAGGTTACTCTTGTAGAATATCTGCCAAACATTGTGCCAAACGAAGATGTGGAAGTTTCCCAAACACTGGCTCGATCGTTCAAAAAAATCAAAATGAAAGTCATGACCGATGCCTCGGTTGAATCGGTTGACACTTCAGGTGAACTGTGCAAAGTGAAAATTCAAACAAAAAAAGGAACCGAAACCATCGAAGCAGAAATTGTGCTTTCGGCTGTGGGAGTACAAACCAACATTGAAGGAATTGGATTAGAAGAATTGGGCATTGAAACGAAAGGCTCGAAAATTGTGGTCGACGACTACTACAAAACCAACATGGAAGGCATTTATGCCATTGGCGACATTGTGCACGGACCAGCATTGGCACACGTGGCATCGGCAGAAGGAATTTGCTGTGTGGAGAAAATCGCCGGACAAAATCCTGCTCCAATCGACTACACCAACATCCCTGGTTGCACCTACACCATGCCCGAAGTTTCATCGGTGGGATTAACCGAAGCCAAAGCTATTGAGGCCGGACATGAAGTGAAAATTGGAAAATTCCCCTACTCTGCTTCAGGAAAAGCTAGTGCCGCTGGCGAAAAAGACGGTTTTGTGAAATTGGTGTTCGATGCCAAATATGGCGAATTGCTTGGCGCTCACATGGTGGGGGGCAATGTAACTGAAATGATTTCAAGCATGGTCATCGCAAGAAAACTAGAAATCACCGGTCATGAACTGATTAAAACAATTCATCCTCACCCAACCATGAGCGAAGCAATCATGGAAGCTGCCGCAGCTGCTTACGATGAAGTGATACACATTTAAGAGCTAAAAACTCCACCTTAAAGCCTAATGGCAAATAGAAAAAAAAGCATCGGAAACGATGCTTTTTTTATACTTAAAATTTCCTTATTGACAAAAAATGGTCATTTGGGCATTTTTTGTCAATAAGAAGTTATCGTTAAGCATGCATGGGAATAAATAATTTAAATATACTTATTTCAAGCATTTAAAAACACCACACTTATTTACTTATCATTCCATCTAAAACGATCAAAAAATCCTTATTGACAAAAAAGGTCGATTTCTTGGTTTTTTGTCAATAAGGAATTACCTTTGACAAAAATAAGAAAGATGATTAAACGAGAAATATATCTAGCCAAACTTCGGCAGCTCAAGAACCTGAATTTAATCAAGGTTATTACAGGCATTCGTCGTTGTGGAAAATCGACCCTATTGCAAGCATTCCGCGAGGAATTATTAGAAACAGGCATCGCTGCGGAAAACATCAAGTCCTTCAATTTTGAAGAACGAGAAAACCTCCATCTTTCATCGTGGGAGAATCTATATGATGAGATCACGCAAGAAATCAAACCCGAAGAAAACTACTACATCTTTCTCGATGAAGTTCAACTAATCAATCATTTTGAAAAACTTGTCAATAGCCTTTTCACCAAAAAAAACATCGACCTCTACATCACCGGTTCAAATGCCTACTTACTTTCCAGCGAACTAGCCACCTTGCTCACAGGTCGATATATCGCCATCAATTTGCACCCCTATTCTTTCAAAGAATATACACTCTCCTTTCCAGAAGAACAAAGCACCGACCGCTTGTTTCGGACATACCTCAATGAGAGTTGTTTCCCTGAAGCTGTCACCATCTCGAAAACAAACAGCGACATGGTAAATAATTACCTTCAATCTATCTATGACACCGTCATCATCAAAGACATTGCACAACGGCACAACTTGCGCAACACCCAAAACTTGCATCGCATGGTGAATTTTCTGTTTGACTTTGTCGGTTCATTGGTTTCGCCAGGAAACATCGCAGCCCAGCTCAATCAAAACTCACAAAAGAAAGTCTCGCACAACACCATCAGCAAATACTTGGATTTCTTGGTGCAGTCTTATATATTATATCCCGCACCACGCTTCGACCTCAAAGGAAAAGAACTTCTGGCGAGCAACGAGAAATATTATGTGGTAGATTTAGGATTGAAGAACATCACGGGGACAAACAAATATGACACCAACCTAGGGAGAAAGCTCGAGAATGTAGTTTACTTTGAACTGCTCCGCCGTGGCGGAAAAGTTTTCGTGGGCAAGCATGATGACCGTGAGATTGATTTCGTGGTGAAGAAGGCTGAAAACAACTATGAATATTACCAAGTGGCATTCACCGTGAGCGATGAAAAAACCTTCCAGCGAGAAATCTCCGCATTCGACAAAATTCCCGATAGCTACCCCAAATTTCTGCTCACCCTCGATTTCGACAAAATGAACATCAACGGTATTCAGAAAAAGAATGTGGTGGATTGGTTGCTGGAGTAAAAAAATGGCATAAAACTATATTTTCGTTAAAATATCCTCATAACACTTTAGCATTTGCCTTTTTGTTCGTATTTTTCCGCCATATATAGTTATTCATCGCCCTTCTCAACAAATTATATGCACAAAATTAAAAATCAAATAAAAAAAACACTCCACTCCGAAACCTTTCCTAGCATCATGCTTCTTCTCATCACCCTGCTCACAATAATATTTGTGAACACCGGGCACAACGAAGCATACAACCACTTCCTGCACCTAAAATTCAGCTGCCTACCTGGAAAACTAGGCGAAATGACCATCCACCACTGGATTAACGACTGGCTGATGGCCATTTTCTTTTTCATGGTAGGACTCGAAATCAAACGCGAAGTATTCGTTGGAAACCTTTCCTCTTACCACAAAGCAACTCTGCCAATCATTGCTGCAATCGGAGGAATTATATTCCCAATCCTCATTTTCAAACTGCTCAATCAGCACCCCGACGCTAACAGCGGATGGGCAATTCCAATGGCAACCGACATTGCATTCTCACTCGGAATCATAAAACTTCTTGGCAACAGAGTGCCCACATCTCTAAAAGTTTTTCTAACCGCATTTGCCGTTGCCGACGACCTCGGCGCCATCGTCGTAATAGCCCTTTTCTACAGTGCCGAAATCAACACCGCCTACATCCTCTACGGACTGCTAATCCTCGGATTCATGTCAATCCTAAGCTTCTATAAACGATACAGCCTTTGGTTCTACATGGCTCTCGGAACAATCGTCTGGTACCTATTCCTAATCTCAGGAATACACTCCACAATTGCCGGCGTGCTCCTTGCCTTCACCATCCCGCTAATGCAGCGAAAACAACGAAAATTCCCTGTAAAACAACTCGAAAAATTTTGGCACCCATGGGTGGGATTCTTCATCATGCCTCTTTTCGCCTTTGCCAATGCCGGCGTTGTGTTTGGTAACGAACTTTCTCACTTCGACGTTTCCTCCGCAATTGCCGGCGGACTAATACTGGGCAAAATGCTCGGAATTAGCCTCTTTTGCTTCATCGCAATCAAACTCCGATTCTCAAAAATGCCCGCTGGTGCAAGCCCTCAACAACTCTTCTTCACAGCCCTACTCGGCGGCGTGGGTTTCACCATGTCGCTCTTCATTGCCGAACTCTCATTCAATCCCGACACCCAAACTCAGCTCCTCGACGCCTCAAAAATTGGAATCCTCATGGGTTCTCTCATTGCCGGAATTGGCGGATATTTCGGACTGAAATTCGTCTCCAAAAACAAAAAGAAATCCAAAAATTAAACAACAAGCACGCCCAAGTAAATAAACATATTTAAAAAAACAGCAGGGCGTGCCGGCATTTTCCATCCCTCAAGCTCGCGCCATGCCGTCGGGCTTTCTGCTTCAATCTTTTGCTTCGTTCCTCCGCAAAAGGATTTCCGCGCCAATCCCTCACGCACCTAACGGTAAGTAAATCGAAACATCAACAAACATTAGCATGAAAGCAAGTCCGAAGGACTTTAAGACAGCAGTTAATGCGATAATGCGATAATGCGATAATCTGATAATGCAATCACGCAAACCTGAACCACAACCCTGTGTTCCGTAACAACGCATTACACGCGTCATATATTATATATATTACAAACCCGTTGGCGGAATTAAATCAGTGCATTTTTAATCCGATAAATAACAATCAACCTTTAAACGACCAAAAATCGTTGCTAAAACACTTCTTATTACAATATAAATTGAAGCTTAACTTACCTCATGCGGAAAAATGTCGCTAATTAAGTTTGCTTAAAACACCATTTCAAAATAAAAATGGACCAATAAGTTTGCTTAAAACATCATTTCAAAATAAAAATGGACCAATAAGTTTGCTTAAAACATCATTTCAAAATAAAAATGGACCAATAAGTTTGCTTAAAACACCATTTCAAAATAAAAAT
>JBKEAC010000038.1:0-12710 GCA_047971925.1 Mangrovibacterium sp. | reverse complement strand
TTAGCTGATTCTCTGCTTGCTATAAATTGGTCGTTTCTAGGGGAGAGAGTCGCCGTAAATACATGTTTTGTTAAAAACGTCAAACCCACCAAGTGGATTTGAGCACCACAAAGATATGTTCCTAAATTTATCTGCCAAAACAAATGCTAAGAAAAAGCATTTTATTTTAATAAAAATCAATTTTCATCAGTAACTGAGATTTTGTCGTCCTCTCCGACGCCAATCAAGCCGGCTGGAACGGCTTGAAAACGGGAGCTTTAGTAGGAGGAGCAAGTGGCGTTGGGAGTAGTTATCTGCAAGCCAGACAAGCCGAGGTGAACCCTTGGACGGGAAAAGCGGTGGAGAGAAAGGGGGGGAACGAACTTTACTAAGTCTAGTTTTCGTGGAAATCTTATTAAGGCTACGGGATTAAATCAGGGTAAGGCATCACAAGCCCAGGGCAACCGCATTTATGTGGTTCTCTCGACAATATTGCGCTTGGCTCAATCCGCTTCCTTGCCATAAGTCGTAATGCCTACGCATCCATGTTTGCTCGCGTTTCTCTATTCTATTCATGAAGGCAAAGAAAACGAGTTTCCCAGCGGTGAAAAGATGTAGTTGGTCGGAGGGATACTTTTGTATGATTTAAAGATGTTTTGAAGTTTTGCGCACGACAAGCCCGATAGGGCTTGAAGATAGTGGCATCGTGCATTGCACTATGTTGACGGACAAGCATCAACAAAGTTTTCAAATGTTTCGAGCAACGGTTACTGGCGTTAGCAGGGTGAGGGATTGAAGTGGAAATCCTTTTGCGGAGGAACGAAGCAAAAGATTGGAACGGAAAGCCCGACGGCAGGGCGTGGGAATGCGGTGGGGAGGAATGCCGGCACCCCCAAGAAAAGAAAAAACCCTCAACTTAATTAAAAGCTGAGGGTTTTGTGGTTAAAAATCTAAATCGCTTATTAGAAATTATAAGTTACTCCGAAGTTCCAGGTTGTGCCGTTTCCGAAATACACTTTGTTAGCCACGTTGACACCTTCCCATGTTTTGTCGCCTTCAGCAGCATGGATGTTTGTGTCTGATTGTGAAATGTATTGCTTGTTCAACACGTTGTTAATGTTGAAACGAAGTTTAAAAGAATCGTTGTTATTCAACACAAAACGATACGACAAACCCATGTCGAGCAAGCCATAATTAGGAAGTTCTAAGGAACCATCATGGCTGTCTGTTGTAAACGACGAAGGGTCGATTGAAGCATATAGTTTGTTGTATTGACGATAGTCGGCATCGAGGAAAAGGTTTTCCACAATGTTCCAGTTTGCACCCAATCCGAATGTGAATTGTGCTGCATTGCCCACTTTCACGCCATCAAGATAAAGTGTTTGATTAGCTAAAATGTTACGATCTTCATCAAACACACGAGCTATTGAGTTGTCAGCATATTCCCAGTTTCCGGCAGAAAGGAAACCTTTCACATCGACTTTTGAAATGGGTCGAGCCACAAATTCTAGTTCAATACCGGTGTGCAACTCGGCCACATTTTGAAACAGCGCAACATCATCAGTAACACCATCACTATCATAATCGCCAGTTTCACGAATTTGTCGATCAGTCCATTTTGTGTAATAAGCATTCACATCGGCATCGAAATAGCGACTTCGGAAACCATAGCCCACTTCCAAACCAAAAATACCTTCATTTGCCACATCGGGGTTCACCTCGTTCATGTAGTTCAAGAACATATTATCGAAGAAAGGCTGACGAGAATAATATCCGGTGTTCATAAACACATTGTGTTGCTCATTGATATTGTAGTTTCCACCAGCTTTTAGGTTATAGCCGTTGTGGTGTAGTTTCTCTGAGCTTTGATCATCGGGATCTGAATACATGACATAGTCGAAGCGTTGGAAAGATTGGCGCGAAATGGCTCCTTGCACAAATGCCGAAAGGTATTCATTTTTATATTCCAACTGACCGAAAGCACCTGCATAGCTAATTCTCTCGTTGTTCACATAGTCGAGTTTTTGATTTACCACCGAGTTGCGATCTTTAAAAAACCCGTAAGGCGATGATTCGTATTCGTTGGTGTAAACCACTCCATCAGGATAGTTTTGCGCCCAACCGGGATTTCCATACATGTCATCATAATAACCATCAAGACCCATCAAATCTTCAACCAAGCGGTAGTGCTCGCCAAAGTAAGTGCGCAAGTCGGCACCCAAATTATAGCTAAAATGCTCATTAATTTCACGATTAAAGTTTGTTACTATGCCCATCCAGCGGTGCATGTTCATGCTTGAACGACGAATGGCAGATTTGCTGTAGTTTCCGATTATTTTTCCACCAATAGCGTAGTCATCAGAAGAATTATCAATGGCTTTATTATTTGCCACAATTCCATCGAAATCAATCTGACCATCTGCACCATAAATATAGGCATTTTTGCTATTTCCGTAGCTTCCCGTTCCACCACCAGAACCAGTTGAAGCATAGGCCACTGTTGAAAGAGTAGATTTAGAGTTGATGTTCCAATCCCAGTTTAAGTTCAAAACAGGTTTGTGGTAGAAATTCTTTTTCCAAGTATAAACCTCACCATTCAAATAACCCCAGTTAGTATTATAGCGTTGTTCTTTGTTTGAAATATCGCCATTGCCATCTCTATCATATGCTGAGAGCTTTTGGGTTGAGTTTTGGTTGTGCCATTGTGGTGCACCAGTTACCGAAAGGTTGAACGCATGTTTTTCGCTAGGCTTATACCCCACCGATAAGAAATAAGTTTGTCCTTTACCTTGTGTCCCATCGTTGTAACCATCGCCCTGCCAGTGCGAAAGGAGCATGCTCACTCCCCACCCTTTATCGTTCAATCCGGTTGAATAAGAGGCAGTGTATTTCATGAATGCATCATTTCCGAACATGACAGAAGCTCTACCATTGGCTGTTAAGTCGGTGGCTTTGGTAACGATGTTCACCGTTGCCCCCACAGAAGAAATAGCCAGTTTCGACGAACCCAATCCGCGTTGAATTTGCACCACGCTAGCAATGTCAGTAAGCCCTTGCCAGTTACTCCAATAGACGTTTCCATCTTCCATTCCATTCACTGGTTGCCCGTTGAAAAGCAGAGCCAAGTTGTTTTGGTCGAAACCACGCACCAAGAGTTTAGAATCTCCGAATCCCCCTGCTTGACTAGCCACATAAACAGAAGGAGTGTTTTTCATGACATCGGGGAATTCTTGGTTTCCAGCTTTGGTTTGAATTTCTGTAACTTTAATTGTTGACATAGCAACAGGTGTTTCGCGGTCTTTAGCCACATCGAGCACCCCAGTACCAACCACAACAAGTTCATCGAGACTTTCAGCACTCGGATTTAGAAGAATAGTTCCCAAGTCGATTGTTTTTCCTGCTTCAACCGCCACCGCTTTGCGAATAGTTGTGTAACCTAAAAAGCTCACTTGAATTTCACTTGTTCCCTTTTCAAGTTTCAGGGTGAATTTACCTGTAGCATCGACAATTGCGCCATTGGTTGTTGCTGTTTCTGTTACAGTAGCACCAATCATGCCTACTTTAGTTGCAGCATCAATAACTCGCCCTGTGATTGTTCCTTGCGCCCAAGTTCCAAGCGCAGCAAACGAAATCACAAAGGCTAAAAATGTTTTCTTTAAAAAAGCCTTCATAAAAAAAATGAATTAATTATTATTTCAATAAATGTTTAAAAATTTTCTTTGGTTTTCAGCCCATCTTGAAATGGTTTTAAATTTCCATCGGTTGGCGCTGGCTCAATGCCAAGAAGTTTAGCAAAGAGACTATATAAGTGAATGACTTCGAAAGTTGGTATTTCTTTGTTTTGCTCGAAAGCAGGACCAACAGCATAGAAAATGGCATGCATATCTTTGTTTTGAGGGTCGTAGCCATGCGTGCCACCATCAACAAAGTTTTTAGGTTCTGCATGCAATGCCCATGCACTATCGGCTTCACACATAAAATCGAACAATCGATTATTCTGCTTGTATTGGTAATGAGCAGGAAGTTCCCCTTTTTTGTAGCACTTTACATGATTCATTCGCTGCAAATCATTCCACACCTGATTGTAATACTCCTCTTTAGCATCGATGAGAAAAACCGGATTACCTCCGTAAACATCAACAAGTTGGTCGGGGTTTAGGTAATCAGAAAGAGCAACGCTGTGCTCTTTTGTTATCGCACTCATGCCATGGTCGCTCAAAACGATGAAATTTATAGAATCGCAAATAGGGAGGCATGCTGCTTTAGTGCGAAAATCGTTTATTACACTATCAACATAGTGCACTTGCATTTCGGTTTCTTTACCATCGGGACCAGAATGGTGCCCCGCATGGTCGGGCTGATGTAAATACCACATGATGAGATGTGGTCGATTAGATTGAGGTAATTGCAACCACGAAATAACACTATCAACACGAGCTTCGAAAGGATAATTTTCATCATAAGCCTTCCATTTGCTAGGATAAATGCCTTTAATTGGAGCTTCTGAACCTGGCCAAAAGAAGCATGCTGAGCGAATGCCTTGCTTTTCGGCAGTTACCCAAATTGGTTCTCCACCATAGAATGCAGCATTCTCAACGGCTTCTCTATTTGAAAGGGAGAATTTTCCCAAAATAGAATCACCAAATGAATTGGAAATAATCCCATGATTTCCCGGATAAAGACCCGTGGCAATGCTGTAATGATTCGGATAGGTTTTACTAGGAAAACAAGGCTGAAGGGAACTTGCAGTAATTCCACATGCTTCCATGTCATCGATTGCGGGGGTTCGATATAGCTGCGGATAGTCCCATCGGAAACCATCGGCCGAAAGAACCACTAAATAGGGTGTTGATTGTTGTGCTGGTGCGTGTTTCTGACTTTTACACGAAAAGAGGATGCTGAACATCAGCAAAAAAACAAGCTTGGAAGCTTTCATTATTTGGAACGGTTTATAATTTCATATTCATTTACCGACCCAAAAGAAATACTTATTTTTTATATGTTTTCAATATTTAAATCTCTTTTACAACTATAGCACTGAAATTTAATTATTATTTATCAATTGAAGTACTATATACATGACTCATTGTTCCTTTTTAACATTAATGCTACCTATTTTTTCTCTTGCCATAAACAAGTCCCCCATCCCAAGCTTGCCCTTTTTTGTCGCCATAAAGATACTCTACTAATTCGGGGTGATCAACAAAAGGATTTCGGTTGTTTTGTTTACTATAAACAATGTTCGAGCGACGAATTTCGAAGGGGTCGACAGGGTCGTCGTTATGCCATTTCAGCAAGTGAGCTAATTTTCCATGACGAGGAGCTGTTTTAGCAATCGCATCATCATCGAGCACAATGCCGCATTGATCATTCCAGCGCAATTCCATGTAGAACATGATTCGCGCCACATCGCCACGACCTGATTTCATCGGAGCATAGGCATGCTTGCCATGAGTTCCAAAATAGTTTTCATTGGTTCCCTTTTCCGCAAAGTCGCGATTGTTCTTAGAACTGTTCACCGAAAGTTTCTCGGCTCGAATGTTAAAGACATCGCTTGCTGGACCATATTCATTGTTATCAATTGCACCACCCAATCCTTTTGATTTTGCCCACACATGCTCGCGATTCCACGTTTTGCCATAATCCCATTCCGCTTCTACATTGTTTTCCTCATAGGCACACCATATCAAGGAATTATCTTTCGGATTTCTATCGGCATCGACCAAAATGTAGCGCACATCGCCATAGGTAACGGGCTTGAAGTTCTTTTTCACAATTGCAGCCAGCGCCGCTTTTAACTGATTGCCACTCTTCCCCACTGCCGAGGCATAGTAAGCTTCCAAATCGAGCGTTTTATTCTTGTTTAAATCATAGGCGGCAGCAATGACGTGATATTTTGCGGTGTCGGCATAATCGGCAGGAGTTCCCTCCACAATGATTTGCCCATTGCTTCCAATCTTAGGTGTAATGTAATGATAGCTTTGGTGATCCTTTTCTCTCAATGGCTTATCGCTGCTCTTCTTCAGTTCATCGACTTCCATCTTTTTTATAACTTCAGGTGACTGAACTTTTTCAACTTCTTTTGAAACGATGGTCGAATCATTCTCTTCCTGATTTGGTATTACTTCTTGCTCGCTCAACTTTTCTGCAAGCAAGCGTAATTCACGAAGTGTTTGTTTAGCACTTTCATTTCGTTCATGCAGATCAAACGCATCGCTATTTTTTTTACCATTCTCACTATTACCACATGAACTCACCACTAGCAGTAATATCAAAACATTTATAATCGTTTTCATTTCAAAGTTTACATTGTCGTGGCACAAAGATAATCCTTACTCTAAAGATTCTCACGCTAAGAACAAAAAACCTCAACTTAATTTAAAGCTGAGGTTCTTTGTTTTTTTTTGATACGACAGAAGCTTATTCTATCGTGATATCATCGATATACAGATCATAGTTGGATTCTTTTCCGAATTTAACTGCAAACATATTTAGCTCTGAACCGGTGTTGAAAGCACCCGACATGGCAGAAATGTCGATTGTTATTTTCTTCCACTCGCCACCCGTATCAATAGTGCCGATATAATCGTTATTTCCTGTTACAGGAGTCAATGCTAAATCGGAAGCATCGGTAATTGTTCCGAAATTCACTTTGTCGTAAGTAGATTCCCCATAATAAAGGTTGCAAGAAAGTGATTTTGCACTTGAAGTACCTTTAATATACATGGTGATTTTTGTTGGATTTGCTGGCAATGTTGCTGAACCTCCTAAAACCGTGAAAGCATATCCACTCGTAGCGATAGTTCCAGTGATGTGCATCGCTCCCGAGCCATCGCGACCACCATCGGCTGATTGTTCTGCATTAGTCAATCCATAACTGTTAAGAGCTGCCGTGAATGCCGCCCAATCATTAAAATCAGAACCAGCAAAGAGAGGAACAGGCGTTGTTTCCACAGGAACTTCAGTTTCGCCAAGCACTTCAATTGAGTGACCAGCATCGGCAGCAAATGACATTTGCACCACTTCTTTATAGGTCACTTTTGGTCCGCTTGCTTTCACCATTTTACCCACTTCAAAGCGATTAGCAGAAATTTTAAATACCCCGTAAAGTAATAATTCATCACCGTTCACATCTTTAATGGTTACCGAAGTAACAGTTCCATAGGTATCACTATAAGCTTCAGCAATTACTTCGCCCTCAACTGTTCCAATTTCTTTTTCGGCAAGCTGAAGGAATGCGCCAATCGTGTTTTCGGCATATTCCACTTTATCCTTATCGGGATTAAAAAGAACGGTTGACACTTCAAACGTTGTTGTCTCGTTTGCTAGTACATTGTTTGTTAAAGGGATTAATGTAGCAGCATCGAGTTCAATGGCGCGCACATCGCTATCATCAACAGCCACATAAATTGGTTCTTTGTTGAAGATGACATTCGCCACTTGCAATTCGTAGTTTCCAAATTCCAAACTCAAAGGAGCAGTAAGGATTGTGCCATCGGTAAAGATAGAATCAACCTTTAAAGTTGCGTTTGTGAAAATTCCGGTATATTCACGAAACAATTTCACTGAAACAGTCAACTCACTTTTTGTTGCTGTAGTAATTTCGGGTGTTGCTATCTTAAGCACTACATTTCCAGAATAGGTTTTATCGCCATATTCATCAATACACGAATTGAAGCTCACTAAAATGGCAAGAGCTGCAACTATTTTAAATAAATTCTTCATCAGTTTAATTTTTTGTTGTTAATGTAACTCCACCATCCCAAGCTTGCCCTTTTTTGTCGCCATAAAGATACTCGACTAATTCGGGGTGATCAACAAAAGGATTTCGGTTGTTTTGTTTACTATAAACAATGTTCGAGCGACGAATTTCGAAGGGGTCGATAGGGTCGTCGTTATGCCATTTCAGCAAGTGAGATAATTTTCCATGACGCGCACCCGTGTCGGAAGAAACATTTTCATCGATAATAATGCCGCATTGTTCATTCCAGCGCAATTCCATGTAGAACATGATTCGTGCCACATCGCCACGTCCTGATTTCATCGGAGCATAACCGTTACTACCGTGTGTGCCGGCGAAGTTCGCATCGCCATCTTTTTCGGCAAAGTCGCGATTGCTTTTCTCACTATTCACTGAAAGTGTTTCGGCACGAAGGTTAAACACATCGCTTGCCGGACCATATTCGTTGTTATCAATTGCACCACCTAGTCCTTTTGATTTTGCCCACACATGCTCGCGATTCCACGTTTTGCCAGAATCCCAAGCTGCCTCCACGTTGTTTTCCATATAAGCACACCATATTTTAGTGTCGTCTTTCGGGTTTCTATCGGCATCGACCAAAATGTAGCGCACATCGCCATAGGTAACGGGCTTGAAGTTCTTTTTCACAATAGCAGCCAGCGCCGCTTTCAACTGATTGCCACTCTTCCCCACTGCCGAGGCATAGTAAGCTTCCAAATCGATTGCTTTACTGTTGTTTAAATCATAGGCGGCAGCAATGACGTGATATTTTGCGGTGTCGGCATAATCGGCAGGAGTTCCCTCCACAATAATTTGCCCATTGCTTCCAATCTTAGGTGTAATGTAATGATAGGTATTATCACCCACATCAATGCCGCTATCGTTGTCATCGTCTTTACCATCCACGTAATCGGGAGGAAGAGGGATAGCACTGTCGCTATCGCTGCACGAGTGAGACACCCATGCAAGCGAAAGGAACAGCAATATGATCAAATTTCGTTGTTTGATAACTACTCTATGTATGGTTCATTCAACAATTCAAATGTTGGATTTGGCGAGGCTTTTGTACATTTATAAGTACAAATGACATATTGAGTAGAACCGGTGTAAATGGCTTGACGGACTTTATACGTTAGCACTTCCCCATTCGATTCAATAACCGCACCTTCACTAGCATATCGAATTTGCAACATGATGTTACAAGCCTCGCCAATTCGGCTCACACACTCGGCAAGGAATCCTTCAGCATCGGCTGTAAGAGCAGCAAGCACAGGGTCGAGCGTAACACCAGCCTTTGCCGCATCGCCACCTGTGCGGAAACTCAATGAACAATCGAAATAAGCCTTATATGGCGATGAACCATAGTAGATTTCTTCTTCGGTGTTATGGCCATCTTTGTAGCAATATTGGCTCAAATTAGCATCGGCAGCAATGCGGCGAGTGAATTGAGTAAACTCATCAATTTCGCCAGCAGCCACTGTTTTCTGACCAGTAAATGCCGAAACATTCACAATAGTAGCCACACCCCAAAACATGCTCTTCTTCATATCAAAGAGTTCAAATTTCTCTGACTTATCGCCTGCCACATCAGAAGCATAATTATAAGTAAGCTTCAAAGCCGACCCCACACCATATCCAAGCAAAGTACTTTGTTTATTCAAAACAAGCGCACCATATTTTGCTGCATAATCAGGATAAAGCACCGTGTCGATGGCAATTTGCAATGCCTTTTCAAGCTCTTGAGTTGTTAAAGCTTCCAAAACAGCTTGCGCTGAGATTGTTTTGTAGTCGCTATACACCATCGTGTAGGCCAAATCATCTTTCACCACACCGGTGAATTCCTCTTCAAGCGTATCGTTAATGTCGTCCATTGGGCTACAAGCCACAGCAAAAGCCAAAGGAATCGCAAACAATATATATTTAAATGTTTTCATCTTTCTTTTGTTTTAAATTGCTTAAAAGTTCACTTTCATTCCCAACGAGAATGTTCTTCCGAATCCGTAATACACACCAGCTGTTCTCCATGTGTGGTCGGAACCATCGGCAGCATCGGCAATATATTCGGTGTTGAACACATTATTAATGTTACCCGATATGCGAGATTTTAGAGATGCTATTTTGAAGTTATAACCCAAGTTCAAATCCATTAGGAAAACATCGGGCATTTGCCATGAGTCAACACCTTTAGCATTTTGAGCAGTTCGGAGCGATGGGTCGAAATCGGCGAAGTTTTTTCCGAAATAGTTTCCATCGATACCAATGTTCCAATCGTTGAAGAATTTATAGTCCACCCCAATTGCAGCCGTATTTTGAGCAGAGTTACCCACGCTCACATCTTTCAAATAAGCATTGAACTCACCCAATAAGTTTTGGTCTTCATCGAAAGCTTTGAAGTTCACATCGTCGATATACTTCCAGAAACCGAGCGAACCCATTGCTTTAAGAGTGAGTTGTTTTGTTGGTTTATAGGTTGCTTCAAGCTCTATTCCTTGGTGACGAGAATTGATACCAAGCACGTTATATGATTGTTCGTTGAATACTTTTCTCAAACCTTGGTCGCGCCATTCAGTCCAGTAAACACCTAGTTTTGCGTTGAAATTAGAAGTTTGATATCCATAACCAGCCTCGAATGTTAGCACTTTTTCAAGTTCTTGAGTTAAAGCGGGTGAATTTGAATAGCCATTGAACACCTGCGTTTGGAAAGGCGTTCTTGTGAAATAACCCGCATTCACAAAGGCATTGTGATTTAAAGTAAAGTTATAGTTTGCACCACCTTTAATGCTCCAATCCACGAAGTTTTGCCAATCGGAAAATTGCTCACCTGGAGTGTATTGGTAGAAGTCAATGCGACGAATGTTTTGGTAAGAAACGGTTGCAGAAAGAAATCCAGCTAGTTTATCTTTCGAATATTCCGCTTGCCCAAACAATCCATTTCTGATGATTTGCTCATCATTCCAATAGCTGTATTTATCACCTTCACGCAAAGGGGTGTTTTCATTTTGATTCACATTCCACTTGGTGGTGAAATATTGTCCACCCAAGAGGTCTTCAATTTCCATGTAGTGTTTACCATGATAATATCGAGAATCTAAGCCGAAAGTATATTCAATGTTGCTTGTGTTGTGCGTGAGTGTTGAGAGCAAGCCGAACCATTCATGATTGTTCACCGCATTACCAATGAAGAAATCGGTTTCTCCACCTTTCGCACGGTTGTGCTCCATGATTTTATCGAAATCAATCAAACCATCGGCAGTTCTCCACAAGGTGCTATTGGCTGGATAAGTATATGAGTTATATGAATAAGCCACTTCGCTAGCTTTGTCCCCCCCCATTCTTCTACCACCACCCGATGCCAAAGAGGCATAAACCGAAGTGTTCAATTTTGTTTCGCCATTGATTGTCCAATAGTGGTTCAGCGATGCTTGAGGTTTATGATAGTAGTTATATCCGTAGGCACCATTATAGGCTTTCCCGTTGCGGATACCAGCCTCAGAGTTCAATTTTGTTCCCCAAGGATTGGTGTAAGGATTGTTAGGGTCGAGGTTTTGATATTGAGCAATGGTGTGCTTGCTTCCTCGCTGGTTGTGCCATTGAGGTGCACCAAACACTTGAAAAGAAAGCGTGTGCTGCTCATTAATTACTTTAGTAATGTTCGCAAAATAGTTTTGACCGTTGAACTCTGTTCCTTGAATATATCCGTTTCCTGAAGTTAAGCCCCCCATGAGTGTAATTGCCCAACCATTTTCCATTAATCCGGTTGAAACATTGAAGCTCAGTTTTTGGTATCCATCATTGCCCACACCATAATATGCCGAACCTCCTTTTTTAGAATCGGCACTTTTAGTGATAATGTTCATTGTTCCACCCACCGAGGAAATAGCCACTTTTGCAGCTCCTAATCCGCGTTGCACTTGCATCACCGATGTTACATCGTTCAGCCCAGCCCAGTTTGAAAAATAAACTCTTCCGTTTGCCATGTCGTTCACTGGCACACCATTAATGAGCACTCCAATGTTCGACGTATTGAAACCACGAATGTTAATACGCGAATCGCCAAAGCCACCACCATCTTTAGTTACATAGACCGATGGTGTAGATTTCAAAATCTCTGGAAACTCTTGATTACCTATTTTTTCGGTGATTATTGATGCTGGAATATTCGAAATAGCTACCGGCGTTTTGCGGTCGGTTGCATATGACGCTATTACAGCTACTTCACTAATACCCAATGACGAAGTTTGAAGCCCAATAGTTCCCATGTTCGTTTCGCCTTTCACATTCACCGCCTGACTAACGGTGTTGTATCCGATAAATGAAACGATAATGGTTTGCTGCCCCTCGGGTACTTCTAATTCAAATTTTCCATCAACATCGGTAAGGATACCGATTTTCGAGTTTGACTGAAGATAAACCGTTGTACCCACCAACGATTCATTAGTTGTTGCATCAATCACCTTACCTGTAACAATTCCTTGTGCTAAAGCGGAAGCCGACACAAAAAGAACAAGCATTAATGCACAAAAGACACTGAAACTTAGTTTTCTCATTTTCTGTTTTTTAGAATAATGCTCCAAAGTTATGAATTTTTAACACACAACAAACGTTAAACCTATTACGTTTCTGTTAAAATTTCAAAGCAAAAGATAAAACACTCATTATTCTACTCATTTTCAGATAAAAACAGAATTTTTTTATCCTCCACCTCACTTAACACACATTTCAAGTAAATAAAATAAGTGAGTGGGGTGAGCCTGTGAAAGTTGTACTCTGAACAAGGATAATTATTGGGAGCACCTAGAAAAGTATACTCAAATACAGCTCAATTAATCGTGAGCGAGAGCTTGCGCAAAGTGAGCGACTACTTCATAAAACAACTATTGTGGAGAACAGCGATGGAGCGCAATATGATGGTTTTATTATAAAAAATTTGCAAGTTTCTGAATCCAAAGATCCAAAACTTGCAAATTAATCAAAAGTTATTTTTAGACTT
>JBKEAC010000037.1:0-14674 GCA_047971925.1 Mangrovibacterium sp. | reverse complement strand
TGCTGTTAGTTGCTACATCAAACAAATAATTGCCTAAATTCTTTGGGCTCCGAAAGCTCAGCGCACTACTTACATCGCTTTCCGAACTGCTAAGGAACGTCAGCGCACTACCTACATCGCTTTCCAAACTGCGGAGGAACGTCAGCGCGCTAGTGCATTTGCGTTTCTTCCATGGGAAAAACGTCAGCGCACAAGAACATATGCGTTTCCGACACGTAAAAAACGTCGCTGCACAAGAACATATGCGTTTCCGACACGTAAAAAACGCAATTGCACAACTGCATTGGCGTTTCTTCCATGGGAAAAACGTAATTGCACAACTGCATTGGTGTTTCTTTCATGGGAAAAACGCATCTGCACGACTGCAATGGCGTTTCCGAGACGTAAAAAACGCATCTGCACAACTGCAATGGCGTTCCTCCGCAGTACGGAGAGCATGAAATTTGCTGTTTCAAACGACTAAAAAACTGTCTTTCAGACATGTTTTAAAACGCATTATGCTAAAAGAACCTATACCAGTGCTTTCGTACCATTATCAACCAACAATAGGTGTAGGAGCTTTGCCCTTAATATTGGGCATTGGTTTTATTGTCGGAGCATTTTTGCAATTAAGAAACCTTAGTAAGAATGAGGATGATAATAATAACAAGAAGAAAAAGCGGAAGAATGAAAAGTTATATCGGTGAACCTATGCTGCCGCACGGTTGTATTGCGTAGGGTAACTAAGAAAAGTAACTAAACCCAGGCAGGAGCAGTGCCAAATGCAGCTCCTGCTTAAAGAGTCGCTCCTTAAAAACTACTTTTAGTATTGATTTTTTTATGCACATTCTTCAACATTTAGCTTGCTTAATGGTCGGTAAAAACGTCATTAACGAAGTAAAATCAACAATTTTGTTTAATTCTCACATTATTTTCTACCTTTGCTAAAAAAAGAACATGCAAACAGCATTCGTAGTACTTTTCGATATTCTTCTTATATTGCTCTTAAATATTCCTTTTGGAATGTGGCGAGATCGTGTAAAAAAATTTAGTTTTGAATGGTTCTGCTCCATCCACTTGCCTATCCCCTATGTTATTGTCATTCGCCAATGGAGTGGTGTTGGATTTGCATGGTGGACATATCCTTTATTTCTTGGTGCTTTTTTCACTGGTCAATTACTAGGAAAGAAAATTCGTCAAAATCAAACTACAACAAAGTAAGTTCATCAGCGTGCTGCATACCTCGAAGAAACTCTGTAATATTCAAGCGTTTCTTTCCTGCTAAATGCACATCTTCAAGACTTAGCCACTTATCAGTTGTGGCTACTTTAAAAAAAGTTTTGCCATCGGTGAGAATACTTCCGATTTTGTTTCCAGCACATGATTCATCAATATGAGCCGTATAAATTTTCATGCTAAGTTCTTTCCCTTTAGCGTCGACTACCGAAGACCAAGCCGCAGGATAAGGAGATAATCCGCGTATCAAATTTCGTATTTTTTCAGCAGAATTATTCCAATCAATTTTACAATCTTCTTTAAATATTTTTGGTGCTGCATTTAATGAACATACATTCAATGAATCTTGTTCAATTGGAGTGTAGTTTCCCGATGCTAATGAATCGACCGTTTTTAGAACTAATTGCGCACCTATTGTCATTAATTCATCATGAATTGTGCCAACATTATCATTGTCGGTAATTGCTATTTTTTCATAAAAAAGAATTGCACCTGTATCTATTTCGTGCGAAAGCAAAAAGGTGGTTACCCCTGTTTCTTTATCTCCATTAATGATTGCCCAATTTAGCGGAGCTGCTCCCCTATATTGAGGCAAAAGCGATCCATGAAGGTTGAACGTACCTAAACGCGGCATGCTCCACACCACTTCGGGAAGCATTCGAAATGCCACCACTATTTGTAAATCGGCCCTCAAAGCCTCTAGTTCTGAAATAAAAACCGAATCCTTTAATTTTTCGGGTTGAAGAAGGTATAACCCTTGGTCAACAGCATATTGCTTAACAGCCGATTGTTGCAACTGCAGCCCTCGACCAGCTGGTCGATCAGGAGATGTAACAACACCCACTATCTGGAATCCTTCTTCAACTAATGACTGTAAGCTTGCCACTGCAAAATCAGGTGTCCCCATGAACACTATTCTTAAATCTTTTCCTAGCATAATTCTGATTATTTCGTTATCTTAATGCGGCAAGAAGATTTGGATTTGTTTCGAATTCATCCTCCAATCTTGCTTTCAATCAACGGACAAATATAAAGAAAAAAACAATGCTAGCCATCGTGAAGAGCAACTTGTAGATCTATTTCATATCATCGCCTTTCTATCGTGAGCTACTTACTAACTCAAACTAGCCGATACTTAAAGTCAATCAAGCAACATAAAATTTATCAACGAGTAGTAATTCAAAATCTAATGTGTAATTTTGCATCATTATCGATGATACGAAAAATTATACATATCGACATGGATGCATTTTACGCATCAGTGGAGCAGCGCGACAATCCCTCTCTACAGGGGAAACCCGTGGTTGTAGGAAGTAATCAGTCGCGCGGTGTAATTTCTGCTGCAAGCTACGAAGCTCGAAAATTTGGCATCTATTCAGCCATGCCATCAGTAACAGCAGCTCGTCGATGCCCTCATCTTGAATTTGTTTATCCCGACTTTAAAAAGTATATGGCAGTAAGCGAACAAATTCAATCTATTTTCTTTGAATACACCGATCATGTAGAGCCCCTATCTCTCGATGAAGCATTTCTAGATGTAACCATTGCAAAACGAGGTAAACCATCGGCCACACTAATAGCTAATGAAATCAGGCAGCGCATTTTCGAGGAAACAGGTTTACGAGCCTCGGCGGGTATCTCCTATTGTAAATTTCTAGCAAAAATAGCATCTGATGTGAATAAGCCCAATGGCTACTTTGTAATTACACCAACTGATGCTCCCGAATTTTTAAAGAAACTAGAAATTAAAAAGTTCTATGGCATTGGAAAAAAAACGGCCGAGCATTTAGGCAAACAAGGCATTCATTTTGGGAAAGACCTTCTCGCTTTTTCTCAGCAAGATTTAATTCGTCAGTTTGGAAAATCAGGGTCTTATTACTATGACATGGTGCGTGGCATAGATAACCGACCAGTCTTGGCTAATCGAACACGCAAATCAATAGGGGCAGAACACACGTTCTCTAAAGATTACAGACAATTAGACATACTTTCTGAGCAACTAATTCTTATATGCGATGAGCTTTGGCAAAGAATTAATCGAACTACTTTTTTGGGGAGAACCATCACACTCAAGCTTAAATTTGAAGATTTTTCTCAAATCACACGTAGCCAGACACGAATTTCGCATTTTCAGAATAAAGAAGAAATAATTCGAGATGCTCTTTTACTTTTACAAAAAGAAGCTCCATTTGAAAAGAAAATTCGATTAATAGGAATCTCTACATCAAATTTCACACATGAAAACATCGAGGCTGTTCAACTTGTCATTAATTTCTAATGTGCGATACCGGAATCCATGTCACCTCATCGAAATCAATCAATGCATTAATAATAGCAACAGCATCATATTTTTTTAAATCCTGCAATGATATATTTTCTTCTTGCAACAATCCTTGATTAATTAAAAATTGACGCTTTGTACCTTTCAAAATGGGCAATCTGGGAGTTACATATTGTTGTTCCTTTTTGAAAATAAAATTACCTATACTACAATCTGTAATTAATCCATTTTTAACAATCATAATCTCATCTGCATCACATCGCTGTGAGAAAAGAGAATGCAATTCATTTCGTTGAGCAAATTTATGTGCATAATCGATAGTACTATGAACCACCTGCAACGAATTAAACTCTCGTTTTGACAAATCGAGAAACTCTATTTTTTCAATTTTTTCACCATAGATTACTCTGCAACGAAAAACTCCCGCTGCAACATTTGTGCAAACTTTCAGAGCAACACTTAAATCGATCGCTGGAGCTTGGGGAAAGAAACAAGATCTTGTTCGATTAAAACGATCTTGGTGAAGTTGCAGATTAGAAAATTTTCCGTCTTTAAATTTGATAGTTTCAAGAAAAAGGAGCATACACTTTATTTATTAGTTCCTCATATTCTTCTTCAGGCTTACTCAAATGGGTAATTCCTCCTCCGCTTTTATATACCAATCCATTCTCTTGTTGTTCAATAAATCTAATGAGTACACAACTATCGAATTGCTCTCCATCAAACACTCCAAAAACACCAGTATAAAAAGCTCGCTTATCGTTTTCTGCTCCTAAAATGATTTGTAATGTTTTTGACTTTGGCGCACCTGTTATTGAGCCTGCTGGAAGTAGTTTTTCAAAGATATTCCCCAAATTTTCTCGCCAATCAGATGGTAACTGTCCCTTAATTTCTGAGCTCATCTGTAGCAATCGCTTATTATTTGATTTAATTTCTTCCAAATAAGCAAAACGCACCATCTCTACACCAGTAGCCACCATACTCAGATCGTTTCTAATCAAATCAACAATCGTGTGATGTTCAGCCATCTCTTTTACATTGTTTTTTAATAAATCGGCAGCCCCCTCAATATCGGCATCAATTGTTCCCTTCATAGGAAAAGACGAAATGCAACCTTTAGCATTAATACGAACAAAGCTTTCAGGAGAAAAGCTTACAAACTTATTTTTAAAATACACTAAATATGGAGAAGAACTCCGATGACAGAAATCTTCAAGGGTAAGATTTGTTTCTATCCGTGTAGGCATTGTAAGATTTAACAAAAAGCTATCCCCACGCATAATGGCGGAATGAACCTCATTAAACGCATTTAAATAATATTCATAGCTCACGGGAATTGCTCGCCATGTAAAATCTTCCATTCGGGGATTCGGAGAAAAATTCGATAAATATTTTGTACGCCACAAAAGTCCCTGCTTTGCGCTTTCTTCTAGAGCACATATTTCAATTTGCTCCGCTTCAAAATCACACAAAAATACGAAAGGCTTTTTTAAAGCTCCCCACCTATTCATTTTTTGCTTTGCTCGATTCGATATTCTAAAATTCATATTGCAAAGATTAAGATATATCTTTAAAAAGTTAAATTTAACTGCATTTTTTGATGCCATTTACATTATATTATAGGTTTTCTTTAACTTCAAACCCTTTATTAGAGTAACTCAGGCTTAGATTCACATCTTTGCCATTTTCATACTGAAGGCAAGAAAATTAAATATCACTTAAACACCGTATAAAGATATCCAAATATGAAACGAATAGCAATACAAGGCATCGCGGGATCATTTCATGAAGATGCAGCTCGACAATATTTTCAAAATGAAAATATTGAAATTGTAGAATGTCGATCTTTTACAAGCGTGTGCGAAATGATTGATAATGATGATGTAGATTTAGCTGTAATGGCCATTGAAAATTCTATTGCTGGAAGTCTGTTGCAGAATTACTCTTTAATAAAAGATTATCACTTGCATGTGATAGGTGAAACCTATGTTCACATCAAAATGAACCTCATGGCACTGGAGCAGGTTAATAAAAACGATATTCAAGTCATCTATTCTCATCCGGTAGCCATTCGCCAGTGCATTGAATACATTGAAAAGAACTTTCCTCATGCACAAATTATCGAAAATCAAGACACGGCTATGTCGGGGAAAATTATTCAAGAAAATCAATTCAAATCAGCAGCAGCCATTGGCAATTTGCGAACTGCTGAACTTTACGGCCTAAACGTGTTAGAGCAAGGCATTGAAACGAATAAAAGAAACTACACTCGATTTTGGGTGCTAGCTAAACGCTCCATTCAAAATACTTATAGCAATAAAGCTTCTATTGCCATTGAAGTGGGCAATTATTATGGCTCTTTAGCTCAAGTGTTACTCATTTTTGCAGAAAACAAACTCAATCTAAACATGATTCAATCTATCCCGATCATTGGAAAACCTAGTGAATATACCATTCATCTCGATGTGGAATATGATTCTCTTGATAACTACGAACGAGCAATTCATCAAGTACTCAAATGCGTATCAAATCTTTCAATTTTAGGCGAATATCAAAAAGGAGAACTAAAATAACTGAATCTATGCTAAACGAATGATATGTTTCTTTCTAAAAAAATAAGACATGACTAACTCCCAATTATTCCCCATTGACGAAAATATTGTAGCCAATTGTTTGACTCAGCTACGCATTGAGCAACTAAGCAAAGCCACTATTCGCGACATTTTCATGCTTTCCGATTTAATTCAAAAGCAATCTGGATTAGAATTTATTCGCATGGAATTGGGAGTTCCTGGTCTTCCTGCATCTGAAATTGGTGTAAATGCTGAAAAAGAAGCTCTTCAATCGGGCGTTGCCTCTATTTATCCAATGGTTGATGGCATTAAACCACTTAAATTTGAAGCGGCTCGTTTTGTCAAACTTTTCATGGATATCCAAGTATCGGAACAGGGATGCATTCCCACTGTTGGTTCCATGCAGGGTACTTATGCGGCAATGCTCACAACATCACGCATGCAAGAAGGGAAAAATACGATTTTATTTATCGACCCCGGATTTCCTGTGCAAAAACAACAGATTGCTGTGATGGGGGCTCAATTAAAAAATTTCGACATTAAAAACCATCGCGGAAGAAAACTACAACACATACTCGATGAATATCTTAATCAAGGAGACATTTGTGCTATTGTTTATTCCAATCCAAATAATCCAACTTGGGTTTGTCTCACCGAAGAAGAACTTCAAATTATTGGGGAATCAGCCAATAAGCATGATATCGTCGTATTGGAAGACCTAGCCTACTTTGGTATGGATTTTCGCAAGGAAATCAAATATCCAGGTCAAGCTCCCTTTCAGCCCACAGTGGCACGATACACCAACAATTGGATCATGTTTATTTCTAGTTCAAAGATATTTTCTTATGCAGGTCAGCGCATTGGAATGATGATTATATCTGATGAGATATTTAACAAAGAATGTCCGTCATTTCTAAAAACATTTAATTCGCCAACCTTTGGAAGCACCATCACTCAGCGGGTGCTATATGCACTTTCTTCTGGCACGAGCCATTCCTCTCAATATGCCATGACAGCCATGTTAAAAGCGGCTAATGATGGTGAATATAATTTCATTGACGACGTTAAAACCTATGGAGATAAAGCTCGAATAATGAAAAAGATTTTTACTGACAATGGTTTCCATATAATTTATGATAAAGATGATGACCAAGACATTGCAGATGGTTTCTATTTTACTATTGGTTATCGAAATATGGGTGGAGAAAGGCTTCTAAATTTGCTGTTGCACTACGGTATTAGTGCCATTACACTTACAAACACCGGAAGTAATGAAGAAGGCTTGCGCGCTTGCACCTCTTTCATTAAAGCAAGTCAATTTTCTCTTCTTCAGGAAAGACTACAGCTTTTTAATCAACATTTCATACACTTAAATAAACATTAACGAAATGCGCTCAGGAAGTAGTAGAACACTCAATCAGTTAAAGGATTTCTTTTCAGAACATGAAGTCCATCATTTCAAAAAAGGCGATGTTTTTTTAAACTATGGCGAAATGAACCATAGAATGGGGTTGCTGCTCGATGGAATGATGTATGCAGCCTACATCACAGAATCAGGTCAGGAATGGATTTCTCGCTTTTTCTATCTGCCGAACAATGGTATCGTAAGTAGTCATGAAAGTTTCATGACAAAACAAAAATCATCAGAAATAATTCGTGCATATGAAGATTCTAAAATGATTATTGTGGAACGATATGAATATGAAAAAATCATGACTACTAATCGTCGCTTAGAACGATTAGCACGTGTGATGGCAGAAGAGAACTACGTGAGAGCTTTGCAGCGCATACACTCGCTACAATCGCTCACCGCTCAACAACGTGTGGCTAGATTTATTAAAGAACATGGTGAAATTGTGAACCGAGTGCAACGACAGCATGTGGCTTCTTATCTTGGAATTCATAGGAATATATTTACCAAAGTACTCCGCGGACTATGATCTTTCGATTGAAATAACTGCGAAAAAATGTTTCCTTGAAAAACATGGTGCTATGTTGAATTTAGTGGGTTGTCGTATTATGCTTGCTTGGTTAATTCCGCATGACAATCCAACAATGACCAAATGGCCGTTCCGTTGAAATACGTATTGCCTGAGGATTCAATTAGATGATAAAAGCTCCCGCAGCTGTGCGCCAAGCTTCGATTAAATGATAGAAGGCTTCCGCAGCCGTGTGGCGAGCTTCGATTAAATGATTAAAGACAGTTGCAAGTGCGTTGCAAGCGTGTTTCAATCACATACTCCTCTAGGCTATGAACAACTAAAAAGTCAAATTATTTTAGCAAGCAAATTCGACATAGGCCCAAAAACATTAGCATAGCATTGTATTAGCACATTAAATAAATATTTACTTTCTCTAAAAAAAGGCTTCAACAGAAGTGTAATATCTTGCTTTTTGTATTTTTGAACACCGAAAAAATTTTAAAAAATTAATTAGAATAATACCCCATGAGAAAAAAAGTAGTTGCAGGAAACTGGAAATGTAACACATCTATTCAAGAAGGAGTAGAATTAGCAAAGGCTGTAAACAACCTCGTGTTGAGTACTGGCGATAAAAATGTGATTGTAGTACTTGGAACTCCATTCACTCACATCACAAAAGTTATTGATAATGTTGATACGTCGCGTGTGGGCGTAGCTGCACAAAACTGTGCTGCAGAAGCTTCAGGTGCTTTCACAGGTGAAGTTTCAGCTTCAATGGTAAAATCAACAGGTGCACAATATGTCATTCTTGGACACTCAGAAAGACGTGAATATTATGCAGAAACAAGTGCGATTTTGAATAAAAAAGTAGCTCTAACTCTTGAAAATGGGTTGACTCCTATTTATTGCTGTGGAGAAGCTCTTGATATTCGTGAAGCTGGAAATCAAAAGGAATATGTCATCAATCAATTGAAAGAAACTATTTTCAATCTTCCTGCTGAAGACTTCAAAAAAGTAATCATTGCCTATGAACCAATCTGGGCTATTGGAACAGGAAAAACCGCGACAACTGAACAAGCGCAAGAAATGCACAAAGATATTCGCGATGCTATTGCAGCTCAATATGGTTCTGCTGTGGCAAATGAAATTTCAATTCTTTATGGTGGAAGTTGTAAACCAAGCAATGCACCTGAAATTTTCGCAAGTGCCGATGTTGATGGTGGATTAATTGGTGGTGCATCTCTTAAAGCAGAAGACTTTATTGGGATTATTAATGCATTCTAATTTTAAACGAATACAACAATAACTAACGCCAAAGAGGGTGTCCAATAAGTTTTGGATGCCCTTTTTAATTTCATTTGGATTTGTTACTTTTGAAGCAAATAAAGATTCTCAAAAATAGGAAGTTACATGCTTGTTATTCCCTTTTGAAAGATTTAGAAACGAAATACACCTGACTTAGAGAGAAATTATAGACTAATGAAATACATTCACTTATACAATCAAGTTAGAATGCCATCAATCGGTTATGGCGTTTATAAAATTAACGATTTAATTCAGTGCGAACAATGTGTCATTGATGCCATTAGAAATGGATATCGAATGATTGATACAGCCTCTATTTATCGAAATGAACTTGCAGTGGGAAATGCACTAAAGAAAATAGATATCCCTCGTGAAGATTTGTTTATCACTAGTAAAATATGGGTGCAAGATGTGACTTATTCTAAAACTCGCAACGCTTTTGAAACAAGTTTAAAAAATCTACAGCTAGATTATCTCGATTTATATTTAATTCATCAACCTGTGAATGACTATTATGGAGCTTGGCGTGCTATGCAAGAACTTTACCACGATGGCAGAATTCGAGCCATTGGAGTTTCAAACTTCACTAGCGACAGATTAATTGACTTGAGTTTATTCAGCGATTTTAAACCTATGGTCAATCAAATTGAAATTCATCCATTCTTACAACAAGAGGAAGCCTTGAAAATCATGAAAGATAACAACATTGCTACTCAAGCTTGGTCGCCATTTGCTCAAGGAAAAAACAATTTATTTCAACACGAACTATTGCAGTTAATCGCTCGCAAATATCAGAAAAGTACAGCTCAGGTTATCCTCCGCTGGCTCAATCAAAGAGAGATTGCAGTTATTCCTAGAAGTACAAATGAAATCCGAATGATTGAAAATCTTAACATATTTGATTTTACACTATCGCAAGAAGATATACAGCTCATTTCTATGCTAGATACAGGCGCTACCCTATTTGAAAATCGACAAAGTGTGGAATATATTTTACACAAATTCAATTATAAAATCTAAACCTTCGAGCAACACACCCACATTTCTCCTGCACTACAAAAGCTTCTTTCTTTTGATTTAGTTTTGGCTAGGTATCAAATTACAATAGTGATGATAAGTATCGAGCACTTTAATTACATATTGATAAGGTTCTTCACCTCTACAACTACCATACTTTACGAGCGGATCATTTAAAAATTCAGCTTTAGACTTATTGCGTAAGTAGTAATCAACATTATCATCCCACACAATTGTAATTTTTCCGTACTTTTCAGCTAGTCTTTGCGCATCACGCACATGCCCTAATCCCACATTGTATGAAGCTAAAACAAATTTCATTCGATCTTCGGGATCGGGTATTTCCTCCAGAAACACCTGATCTAACCAAGTGAGCAATCGAAGTCCCGCCTCAAGATTACCATTGGGGTCGTTATAGTCATCCACCTTAAAAGTTTTTGCAGCATCAGGCATTACTTGCATGAGACCATGAGCTCCAACCCATGATTTTGCTTGGGGGTCAAAGCTCGACTCCGTGAAAATAATCGATGCAACCAATCTCCAATCCACACCAAAACGTTCACTTTTGCTTTTAATCAACTTATCGAATTCTGATAATTGTCCACCTTGTAAGGTAGTATATAAATTAGTGGGTGAAATGTAATCTCTTCGCTGATTATAATATTTTGAATGCAGCACTCTGTATGATGCTGTTTGCATGTAGCCCAGCAACCAATCATTCAAGTAATCTCGAAGTTGCACATTGCCTTTTCTCACTATCCATGCTCGGTCTTGCTTAAAACTAATTAGCACTCCAGCATCAATATTAGAATAATATCTTTTGTTTACCTCTGCCACATCCCGATAAGCCACAGTATAATCGATCTCACCATTCGCAACTTCTGCAATAAGGCTCTCCTCATTTGCAATCGAATCTTGTTCTACATATATTGTATCTCCAATTTCATCCGACAAAGCTATTAGGCGTGATGCATAGTTTATGTTTTTGGGAATATGTATCGTTTTTCCACCTAATTCCAATTGCTCTCTAACAATTAATGAATCAAGCATGTCAGTTGATAATAATTCCCAATCTTCAGGTATCCTTTGAATTAAAACTTGTTCAGATGTAGCTAATGGAATTGTGTATTCAACGCTATTCTTTCTAGCTTTTGTAATAGTAATATCTTGAGCTGCAAAATCATATTCCCTTCTATTAAGCCCATCGCTAATTGTTGAAAAATCATCTTCCACGTATAGCACGAGCTCCACTCCAAGATCTTCACAAAACTGATTAAGTATTTCATATTTAAGTCCCATCATTCGTCCTTTATATGAAAAATAATCTATTGAGTTGTTAGCTACTACCACCTTAACCTTTCCTTCTCGCTTAATTCGCTCTAAATCTGTCTCAACATGTACAGGATCAATCATGTGATCTCTCTGATTTTTTAGAGAAATTTCTCGAAGCCTCCATAAAGATAAAATAAACAGAATAGCAATTACTACCCCGCCTATGATTGTCATTTTTTTTCTCATCGATACACCTCCTATTAATCGTAAAATGACCATGCTACTCCAAATCGAAATGATCTTCGATATAATGGATAATCAGGAGCTACCCAATAGTTTCCATCTAATAAACCTGCTGTTGCATTCATCATTTGGAAAAATAATCTTGCTCGCTTTAAATTAAAATTGTAATGCAAATTTGTAATTGGATAGTCACCAATCTTCTGAACACTTTGTGCATAAAACTGTCCTGTAGCTGGATTATATGCGTCGGCATAATAGGAAGAATTATATCTTACATCGAAACCTATTCTATTATGAAGTACTTTTGCTAATGTGAATTTCCAATCTACTCTCAACAAGGCGGAATAAGTTGGCAACTGCAAGGCGCTTCTATTACTACTCTGCCATTGACCTTGCGCTCTCACGAACCAATGCTTCGAATCTATATCTTTGTTTAGATAGGCTGACAACACCAAAAGTTCTCCATCTAATTGCGATGGTGTTGACTGCTCATTGTTGTAAATGTAGTTATCAATCAATGAGTAGTTAAATCCTATTGATGTTTTTAAACGTTGAGAAGTAATCTTGCCTCTGACAATCATTTCATTTGTATTGCTAAATTGCTGCTTCCATTTATAATGATTTGTCGTTAACTTTTCTTGAAAATAATCAGCAACTAGCGAATTTAATTCTGCATCAACATGAAATGTTGTCGTGTCATTTTTAATTCGCAATGGTTTTTCCATAACTCCCATAAGTTCGGTTTGCCCTGCTTTAAATCCTGTAAAATAAAGTTTCCCAGAAAAATCCCATATCCAGAATGTACTTTTCTCGCGCGAAATACCTCCTCCTACATAAGAATTAATTAAACGCTCTTTTTCTAAATCACCGCTTCCTTCATCAAACATATTTGCAGTCACAAGATCATTACCTATATATACTCTTTTTGAGAAAGTATATTTCCGTTCTACATTTTCATAAAACTTAATCTGGAAGATATTTGTAAAACGCTTATAATATATCGTATCAGCAGTAGCAATAGAATCGAAATATGTATTTTGAAAAAAATCATAATTTGGACTAGTTTCTGAAAAAGCGCGAAGATTTGAACTATACTCTAATTTATGAATGAATCCAGTAATTGGACGAAAACGACTGATTAAATAACCTGATTCGTCAGCGACTTCTTCTGTTTTTCCTATCTTATATTCATTTTTCATGCTGAAAATACGATTCTTTACTTCCGACTTTGCATTTGTCATTCTGACAATATAGGTTTCCGTTTCATCATAATTATTCAAACTTCCTTGATTAGGTTCAAGACCTCCATTTTCTGACATCCGATGTCTATTAGCTACAAAACTTACATGAGAATCAAACTTATCGGTTCTATAAGAGCCATAAAGAGCCATTGAATTTCTTTTAGAGTCTTGACTCTGGTAATCACCTGTTGCATTATCGGTATTTAATATAAACCGAAAGTTTAAATCGGGATTAACATTCTGACTGTGATCAATATTAAATAAAGTTTCTGCGCGTAGGTTTTTATTAAAATTCTGCACATATGTCAACATCGAATATGGTGTTGTCGTATTCATATATTCCAAATTCGAGGGCAAAGTCATATATCCTTCTACATATTGTGAAAGATAAAAATCATTGACATACTTACGTTTAAAAAAATCTGCATATTGATAATATCCGCCTATGTTTCCTGTTGATTCTGGCAAAATATTATTGGCATAAATTGGATCATATAAATAAAAGTCTTGGAGAGCTGTATCTAATTTCAATGGTACAATTCTTGCACCATCATGATCAAGATTCCATACTGAAATGATTGATTTTATAGTGTCTGTCTTTTGCTTTTCCTCATCTTCATCCTCCTCTTCTTGAGAAGATTCTGTTTCATATCCAAACTCATCATCATCTGACATATCAAAGGAACGAACGCCCGATTGTGCCCACGTAAAATGCCCTAAAAGAGCAAAAAGTATAATCGTAAAAATATGTTTCATCTGCATAGTTGGCAAATATACAAGAAAAGAGCATTACATCTGCATATTTTTCAATCCTTTTAATTTCTATGTATTTATTTTCTTAAAAAATTTAATAAATAGATTACTCCTCAAAAACAAAGAGCAGTTTGAATATTGATTGAGCATGTCATTAATAGTGAGATTATAATCTAGGTATTAATCGATGGATAGTGAAAATCATTACGATTACTTGGAAATTGAGTTTATACTACTTTAGAAAAATGTTTCAAATAACTTTTTATACACCTCCGTTTATCTATTTCCCAAGTGTGTCTATAAAATAAATGTTCTTTTAAAGCAATGCTCAATCAGCTTAATCATGTAATTTATTCTATTAACTTCATCAAAGTAAACTTATAATCATAGAACACACTCTTCAGATTAAGGTATTCATCAATCAAAAATATATTATTTTTTTAAAAAAATCAAATTTTAATTTGGAGATTATAATTTTAGTATTACATTTGCATCGCTTTTGAAATATAAAGCAAAACAAACTCCCCGATAGCTCAGTTGGTTAGAGCGGCGGACTGTTAATCCGTAGGTCGTAGGTTCAAGTCCTACTCGGGGAGCGAACGGCGAAGACAAGAAACGCCAAAAGTGTACAAAGTCCTGTAAAACATCAGTTTTGCAGGACTTTTTTTATTTCTCGACTTAGGCAAAAGGACAAGAAAAAGCCAATTTTGGACAGAGTTGGGTTACAAAAAGGTTACACAAAAATCGGAAAATATTTCTGTAACTTTTTTCCGCATAAGTCCTTGAACTGTCGCATATTGTCTTAGTTCGTGTAGCTCAAATTTAGATTATTAATCTCACCTTTGTAACCTC
>JBKEAC010000036.1:0-32788 GCA_047971925.1 Mangrovibacterium sp. | reverse complement strand
GAATCTGCTTTCATATCTATACATATACTTTCGAGCAAGTTTTTACACTTTTCGCTGAAATTTTTTTAATTTATTTTTTCAACCAACAGTTAATCAGTCTGTTTTATCTTGCTATTTAGACTGAGTTTAAGTGGAAAAGCACGAGAAATTCGCCCATTTTTGAACTTTCAGTCGTTTGACACAGTAAATGTCATGCTTTCCGAACTGCGGTGGAGCGTCATAGGAGTTGTGCATTTGCGTTCCTAAGTAGTTAGAAACGCCAAAGGAGTCGTGCAGATGCATTCCTAAGTAGTTAGGAATGCCAAAGGAGTCGTGCAGATGCATTCCTAAGTAGTTAGAAACGCCAAAGGAGTCGTGCAGATGCATTCCTAAGTAGTTAGGAACGCCAAAGGAGTCGTGCAATTGCGTTCCTAAGTAGTTAGGAATGCATATGTTCTTGTGCGCTGACGTTCCTAAGCAGTTAGGAATGCATATGTTCTTGTGCGCTGACGTTCCCAAGCAGTTAGGAAAGCGATGTAAGTAGTGCGCTGATGTTCCTAAGCAGTTAGGAAAGCGATGTAAGTAGCGTGCTGACGTTCCCAAGCAGTTGGGAAAGCGATGTAAGTAGTGCGCTGGCGTTCCCAAGCAGTTAGGAAAGAGAGTGTTCAACAAACAGTTTCTATAAGCATTATATTATAGACACGCAGTATCTTGAACACTCCCGAACACCCCCACGCCCGATAAAAATCTAAAAAATATTACGTAAAAAAAACTGAACTTTATGCACAAAAAACCAAAATAAGCAGAGGCAAAATCCAAACGATAATCCAAGCTAAAACAATTCCAGGTAAGCACCAAACTTGGCATTTTGATAAAACGGAGTAAGAGAAACAACACCGCTTTTTAATTTTCCATCAACGAAAACTGGAGGGTTCTCCAATTGTTTTGCCTCAATAAAACTTTGATAACTTTCATGACCAACGGCATGCATTCTATAAAAACCACGAGCTTCTTGATGAATAATTTTTTGAAGAGATAATGCCACAGCCCCCATCGTATATCGCGGATTTATTTCTACCATTGGGTGAACTTTTAATTTTCCAATCTCCTTATAAATAAGAGCATCAACACCAAAGCGACCTTGAAAAGAAGTCATTAATTCCGATTGCGACAAAGTTTGCCTAATTTGCTCTCCAATTTGCTCCAAGAAAAAATTATTGATTGTTGTTTCACCCTCTTCAAGCGAGAAGCTATGACCATTAAGCACATGTTCCTTATATTGTCCGTTACTATTGGTATTAAAATAACTCACCCCTTCAAACCTTATGCAAGCATCAATTTTCTCGAATTGAAATGACAAATCTTGAATTTTTTCTAACCATGCAGAAGCAACAATATAGCCTTGTTGATGAAGAATTGTTGTAATCCACTTCCTATTCGCATCGTTTAAAATTGGCTTTCTAAGCACTAATAATCCTCTACCACTAGAACTAAACGGAGATTTGAATACAACAGGAAAATGCATTTCTAAATATTTTTCAGCCTCTTCTACTGTTCTCAAAATTGAACAATTCAACACATTCTCACTCCCAATTAATGAATGATTCCAATCGAAACGCAAGCCTTTCTCAAGCAAATGCACAGCAAATGCTCGTTCAATTATTTTAGTCCTCTGAGCATCCCACTGCTCCTCGCTCTTTTTTATATCTCTTAAATAAAAATTTTCCGCTGGACTCCCCCCCCACGATTGCACATTAAAAATCAATTCTTTTTCATGCAATTGCATTTGTTTAATTTCCGATAACGATACGTAATTTACCTTTGAAAGTCCTAACTGCATCATTTTTTCTAAAAAATCTGTACTCGGTTTTTCTTCAGAAAGAATATAATCACCTTCCTTTGCAAACACACCCATAATCGACGTTAAATCGAGTTCAAATCGATTTAATAATACAGAAGTATTAAAATAAGGCGACCCATTGGCTATCGCAATCTCACAAGTAGAGTTAAAATGGAAAAGTTTTGGAAAATTCATGTGCTGTTATTTCGCGCAAAGCTAATATATTTGCACGAGAAATGAGTTCACAATTGCAGCTAGATTCCAACTTCAAAATATTTAATCTCATGATAAAAAAAGCGCTAATATTTTTCCTTCTTGCTTGTTTAAACACGCTCAATATAAATGCTCAAAATAAAAAAGCAGAAAAGGCATTTCAGAATGGATTAAGTTTCTATCAACAATACAACCATAATGCAGCCATAGAAGAACTTAACACCGCATTAAAATACAATCCCAACTGTGTGGATTGCTATTTGCTAAAAGCCGAAATTTATGCAGAAATCGACTCTATTGAATTGCAACTTAATGCCCTAAAATCGGCTATCAATTTGGAAACCCCGTCGGATAAAGTTTTTTATATTTTAGCTGAAGCACAATATAAATTAGGTCAATATGAAGATGCACTCAATTCACTTTTGAAAATAAACGATGAAGGAATTCGAAACAAGATGCATCAAAAAATTGAGCTATTGAATCAAAAATGTGAAGCAGCAATCCTTTTAATTAACACCCCTGTTGATTTTCACCCTCTACAACTAAGCGCACAAATAAACAGTTCTGCCAATGAATATTGGCCGTGCATTAGCATCGATGATAGCACACTCACATTCACTCGCTTAGTTTTTTCTAATTCTAGCAATTCACCTCAAGAAGATTTCTTTCAATCGAAGAAAAACAACAAGGGCTCTTGGGAAAAGGCCTATCCGCTCCTTAAACTAAATACAAGTTTGAATGAAGGTGCACAAAGCATTACTGCCGATGAGCAAGTGATTTTCTTTTCTGCATGCAATCGACAAGATGGATTTGGAAGTTGCGATATCTATTACAGTAGAAAAATTAATGATCAATGGAGCACTCCGCTCAATGCTGGAGCGGCAATTAATAGCAACTCGTGGGAATCGCAGCCGTCGGTAACTGCCGATGGTAGTTTTTTATATTTTTCGAGCAATCGGGCAGGAGGAAAAGGAAATAAAGATATCTGGCGATGCGAATTAAAAGGATTTAATGAAAATGGGAAACCATTATTCGGAGTGCTGGAAAATCTTGGCGATTCAATTAACACTATTGGAGACGAAATATCTCCATTTATTCACCCCGACAAAAAGAGTTTGTATTTCTCGTCCGACACTTGGGAAGGGCTTGGCAGAAGTGATATTTTCATATCTCGAAACAAAGCCCAACATTGGAGCAAAGCAAAAAACATTGGGTATCCAATAAATTCACATCTCAACGAAATTGGATTTATCGTTTCCGCTAGTGGCAGGAATGCCTTTTATGCCTCCGACCGAGAAGAATCGAAAGGCATTGATTTATATAGCTTCGATATGCCGATTGAACATCAACCAACACCAGTAATCGCTGATTTTGGTAAACTCGATGAACTATCGGTAGGAAATGCGATTGTTTTAAAGAATATATTCTTTGCCTATAATTCTTTCGAACTACTTCCAGAGTCGCACAGCGAACTGCAAAAACTAATTCGTTTATTCGAACAATTTCCTTCTCTCCAAATTGAAATAGGCGGGCACACCGATAATCAGGGAAGTCATGAATACAACCTTAAACTCTCCACCCAACGAGCAAAAGCAGTGCATGATTATCTTTTAGACGCCGGTGTTAATGCAAAGCTTATAAGCTATCGAGGTTATGCAGAAAGTAAAGCTATTTCAAGCAATGAAACACCCGATGGACGCGCGAATAATCGCAGAACTGAATTTACAATCATCGCTCGCTAATTTTTATCAATCATCAATGCGATAAACACGCACATAATCTACCTGCATTTCTGATGGAAAACAATCTTTATCGATTCCATTTTTTGATGCCCATGCACCGCCAACAGCAACATTGAGTATCAAATAATATGACTGATTAAAAGTCCACCTTAAATGCTGATGCCCTTCATGAAGAAAGCTCCCCACTAAAATATCATCAACAAAAAAACAAACCGATTGACGATCCCATTCCACCGTATAGTTGTGAAACTCTGTTTCACAATCTGGTACTAATTCAGCTAGCGTGTAAGTGTTTTTTCTATCAAAACTATGTGTGTAAGTGTGTGTGGAATGGAATGTGGAATCGGCATTAAAGCCCACATGCTCCACGATATCAATTTCTCCATCAATATATTTATCAGAAAACTTCCAATTGCTAGGCAGTAGCCAAATAGCACTCCACAGACCTCTACCTGCAGCGAGCTTAGCTCTAACCTCAATTCGCGCATGTTCCCACTCGCCTTTATCTTTTGTGTGCAACCTTGCCGATGTTATTTTTCCATCTTCATTAAGAACTCTAATTTTAAGACTCCCGTTTGATACATAGGCATTATTTGAGTTCATTCTTGTGTATTGTTGCAATTCGCCATTACCCCACTGCCATAAGTTCCCCACAGTAGAAAAATCCCACTTCATGGAATCAGGCAATCCGATGTAGTTGAACTCTTCGTTCCAAACTAAGACCGACTTTGCTTCCTTAGCAGAAGCATGATAAAACATAGCAAGCGAACACATGAAAATAAATATTCTCATTTTGCCTCTACTTATAATAAACATGCCAATTAATCTAAATCAAGTAAATCTTCTTCTTCTAATTTATACTGTGCTGATAAATGCGCTAACATTTTGCTCACACACTTCGAGGCATCAAGCGTTCCACTTGAAATTGTTTTTTGCTGCAATTTGAGCATCATCATTCCATAGAGCATGTTTAAAGCAGCCTTCACATCATGCTGGTCTACATCATTGCTTTTCAATCGAAACTCATCGAGAACAGGCTTTGCTTCCATATAGAGATTCTGATATACACTATCTTTTCCCCACTTTAGAAGGCGCGCATGAAAATCATTCACATCATTTAGCACATTGGTTATTGCTTGAATGTGCCCTTGCTGCTGCAAACGCTCTTTCTGCATTAAAATAACCATGTTCTTATAGTATTCGTAGATTTCGATTTTTGTATCTGCATCTACATCAAATTGTGAGGCAAGTGCAGTCCCAATCTTTTCCATTTCGAAATGGAAAGCTCTAATTAAATCTTCAAGTTGCCAGATATATAAAATATATTCTGCTATGTTTGTTTTTCTTTTTTCTTTTGCTATCAACATGATTACAATGCGCTAGTTCAACTAAAGTACACTAATTTAATGATTCTCTTTCTCAAAATATTTACAACAATCATGCAATCCACATTTATTGCATTTAGGCGTTCGAGCCAAGCAAATGTATCGTCCATGCAAAATTAACCAATGATGAGCTAAAGGTATTATTTCGGGTGGGAAATACTTCATGAGTTGCTTTTCGGTTTCTAATGGTGTTTTTGCATTAACCGACAATCCAATTCTAGCCGACACGCGAAAGACGTGCGTATCAACAGCAAACGCGGGTTTTTCATAGACCACTGAAGCAATTACATTAGCTGTTTTCCGCCCCACTCCAGGCATCTTTTGCAGTTCATTCACATCATCGGGAACAACACTTTTAAAATCTTCAACCAGCATTTTTGCCATACCCACCAAATGCTTGGCCTTATTATTCGGATAACTAATGGAACGAATATATTCGAACACCTCAGCAGCATCAACCTCAGCTAATGAGTCGGGTCGAGGAAATCGTTTAAACAACTCGGGAGTAACCATATTGACACGCTTATCGGTGCACTGCGCCGAAAGAATGACAGCTACAAGTAGCTCATATGGATTAGAATAGTTCAGCTCCGTTTCTGCCACTGGCATTTCTTTTTGAAAATAGGCTATAACTTTTTCGTATCGTTGTTTTTTCTGCATACTCCTTCCGTTAGAAAAATAGTCATCTCGATGATGCCTAAATGAGCACCAAAGATACACTTATTAACGATAGTTTATACCCTATCAATCTGCAAAAGACATTGTAATTTTCAAATATTTAAAAATGTGTAATCGATTGCACGTTTTTTTTTCTTATATTCGCTGAAAAGATTAAATTTGCATCATTAAAAGAAACATATAAGTTATATAGTTATGAAGTTAAATAGAAGTACTAAAGAATGTGCGGTATATCCTAGCCGCGTTTTGCAATTTGGAGAAGGTAATTTTCTTCGTGCCTTTGTTGATTGGATTATTCAAGACATGAACAACAAAGCGAATTTCAACACTGGAGTTGATGTAGTTCAACCTCTTGCTACTGGAATGATTGACATGTTAAATGCTCAAGATGGCCTTTATCATGTTTATTTGAAAGGGATGAAAGACGGCAAAGCAGTGAAAGAATATAACTTCATTAACTGTATTAATAAGGGAATTAATCCATATAGTGAATATAGCGCCTATCAAGATGCAATTTTGAATCCTGATCTTCGCTTTGTAATTTCAAATACCACTGAAGCTGGAATTAGCTGGGATGAAAATGACACGCTTAACATGCAACCTCAAAATTCTTTCCCTGGAAAAATGACTGCTTTGCTTTACAATCGTTTCAAGGCGTTCAATGGCGCAAAAGAAAAGGGCCTGATTATCATTGCTTGTGAATTAATTGATCGCAATGGCGACATGCTAAAAAAATATGTACTTCAGCATGCTGCTAATTGGAAATTAGGCGATGAATTTGTGGCATGGTTAAACAATGCTTGTGCATTTTGCAATTCATTGGTTGACCGCATTGTTCCAGGATTCCCCAAAGATGATATTAAAGAGATTCAAGCAGAATTAGGCTATGAAGACAATCTAGTGGTGGTTGGAGAATATTTCCACCTTTGGGTGATTGAAGCTCCACAGTGGGTTGCAGCTGAATTCCCAGCCGACAAAGCAGGCTTAGAGGTGAAATTTGTAGATGATATGACAACTTTCCGCGAGCAAAAAGTAGCAGTACTAAATGGCGCTCACACCGGAACTTATGCTACTTCATATCTTTATGGCATTGAAACGGTGAAAGAAGCTTACGAGCATGAAGTTCTTGGTAAATTTATGCGAGGCATGATCTATGACGAAGTTCTTGCTACTTTGAATGGTACAAAAGAAGAACTCACAAAATTCGCGGAGAAAATTTTAGAACGATTCTCAAACCCATATATCCGCCATGAATGGATGAGTATTTCACTTAACGGAATGAGTAAATGGGAAACTCGTGACTTACCTTCTTTGCTAAAATATCTTGATAAAAAAGGAGAGCTCCCAGCTAAACTTACATTCTCTCTTGCTGCAATGATTGCTTTTAATAAAGGAGAGAATCAAGGAAAGACTTTCAAAGTGAGCGATGACCAATGGATTCTTGATTTCTATAAAGGAGCATGGTCTGCTTGCGATGGTTCAGAAGCTGGTATAGCTAAATTGGTAAAAGACACTCTTGCTTTAGACCGTGTGTGGAAGCGTGATTTAAATGAAGTGAAAGGGCTAACTGCTGCTGTTTCTGCTCATCTTTATGCTATCCAAACAAAAGGAATGACTGAAGCAATTAAAGCAGTTCTTTAATAACTAGCTTAACTAAAAAGATTGTTTTACGACAGAATAAATCTTCGTGAAACAATCTTTTTGTTTCTACATTGACACTATCGTGTTAAACTTTTTGTTGTTAACTATGTTCTTTACAAAAGAAATTTAAGTATAATAATTACGAATCAAAATTTCCATTACTATGGCAGATTATATCAAAATCAACAGCATCGACAATGTCATTATTGCTCTTAAAGATTATGCTAAGGGTGAAATAGCAGATGTTGATGGTTATCAAATCGAATTAAAAGGCGACGTTGGTCGCGGTCACAAAATTGCAATTCAACCAATCGCTGAAGGTGAAAATGTAATTAAATATGGAGCTCCTATCGGTCATGCAACTACCGCAATATCAATTGGTGAGAAAGTGCATGTGGAGAACACAAAAACGAATCTTTCAGGAACAATCTGCTATGAATATAACCCTAAGTTTCAAGAGGTAGCTTATCAGAATCAGAATCTCACATTTAAAGGATTCAAACGTAACAATGGCGATGTTGGAATTAGAAATGAATTGTGGATTGTACCAACAGTGGGATGTGTGAATGGTCAAGCAGAACAGATAATCCGTTTGTTTAAGGAAAAGTATGACACCACAAGCATTGATGATATTCACGTGTTTAAACACGCCTATGGATGCTCTCAATTAGGCGATGATCATGTTAATACACAGAAGGCATTAGCTCAACTCATCAACCACCCTAACGCTGGTGGGGTGTTAGTATTGGGGCTTGGTTGTGAAAACAATCAAATTTCTTCATTAAAAGAATTCATTGGGAAATATGATGAGCGTCGTGTAAAGTTTTTAGTGGCTCAAGAAGTTGAAGATGAAGTAGCAGAAGGATTAAAACTGTTTGAAGAAATCTATGCTACCATGCGCCACGATGTGCGCGAGGATGTTCCTTTTTCAAAGTTACGTGTCGGCTTAAAATGTGGTGGTTCTGATGGTTTATCGGGAATTACTGCCAATCCGCTTGTTGGTGCATTTTCCGACTTCCTAATTGCTCAAGGCGGTACAACCATCTTAACAGAAGTTCCAGAAATGTTTGGAGCTGAGCATTTATTAATGGAGCGATGCGAGACAGTGGGAGTCTTTGAAAAAGCAGTGGAAATGATTAATGGTTTTAAAGAATATTATTTAAGTCATAACCTTCCCGTTTATGAAAATCCATCACCGGGGAATAAAAATGGTGGTATTACTACTCTCGAAGATAAATCGTTGGGTTGCACACAAAAAGGTGGCGTAGCAACAGTTGTTGATGTGTTGAAATATGCTGAGCCTATCAGTAAAAATGGATTAAACCTTCTTTCTGCTCCTGGAAATGACCTTGTAGCGGCTTCTTCTTTAGGATTTAGTGGCTGTCAAATTGTTCTTTTCACAACAGGTAGAGGAACTCCATTTGGTAGTTTCATCCCAACAATGAAAATTTCAACTAATACTCCTTTATTTGAAAAGAAATCGAACTGGATTGATTTTAATGCTGGCAGAATAGTTGAAGATCAAACTATCGATGAGTGCTTACAAGATTTTGTGGTTTATTTGAAGGCTGTGGCTGAGGGTGAACGATTGAAACATGAAAATAGTGGATTCAAAGAGATTGCTATCTTCAAAACAGGAGTAACTCTTTAAAGATTATTTTTCAAAATTATAAACACAGAAAAGTATGGGCATCCTCCTTTTCTGTGTTTTTTTTATTTGTGTCCATTAATTTTATTTTTAGCCCAACAAAAAAGGCTGAGCTCCGATCTTGGAGTTCAGCCTTTTATTATGCTTTATTATTAGGAAACGCCAAGTGCCAGAATAAGGCATATGCACACAAGACGAATCTACCATTAAGAAAGGATTTCTTTATTTCAATTGATTTTTCAGGATATCTAATTCAATTGTTAGCTCTTTAATCAAATTATCGGTTGCTCCAACTAGTGGCAATCGGCAATTCGCCTGAGCTAATCCCATCAAACTCATCAATGCTTTAATTCCCGATGGACTTCCTTCCTTAAAAATTAAATTAATAACATGTTGAAGTTTCATGTGAATCTCACGCGCCTCAAGTAGTCTTTGCTCTTTCATAAATCGAACCATTTGAGCCATTTCTGCTGGGAAAGCATTTGCAATGACCGAAATTACGCCGCAACCACCAAGAGCTAAAATAGGAAGAGTTAAAGCATCATCACCGGAAATAAAGCTAAAATTATCAGGGGCATCTCTCATAATTTCCGATGCTTGATTTAAATCACCCGAAGCCTCTTTTGTTCCTATAATATTTGTTATTGCAGCTAAATCGACTGTTGTTTCGGCAGAAAGCTTTACACCTGTTCGTCCTGGCACATTATATAAAATTACAGGCACTGGTGAGGCTTCAGCAATTGCTTGATAGTAGGCAAACAGACCAGCTTGCTGAGGTCTGTTGTAATAGGGTGTAACCGATAATAGTCCATCGATACCCGAAAAATCAGTTTTAGCTATCTTTGAAATAACAGTTTGTGGATTATTGCCTCCTAATCCTAGCATAATTGGCACTCTACCACTTACCTCTGCCTTAATGCAAGCAACAACTTTCTCTTGCTCATCTTCCGATAATGTAGGAGTTTCAGCCGTCGTTCCTAATGCAACAATATAATCTATTCCAGCCTCGATCTGAAAATTCACAATTTTTTTTAGCCCTTCAAAATCAATTGTATTATCTGAATTAAACGGAGTTATTAGAGCTACTCCTGCTCCGTTAAACAATTTTGTCATATTATTTTGAATTATTAATCACCTCTAAATAGAAAAGTGTTTGTTCTATCAGATATTTTAAATCTGCTTTATCTGTAATCTGAATATTTAAATCAAAATAGCTAGAATCAACACCTGAACTTCCCACTTTAAACTTAGCATTAGAAAGTGCCACTATCGCCCTTACTTCATAAGCAGAACTTCGAGTAAAATCTAATAAAATATCTAGCTTTTCATTCACAAAATGATTCAATATCTGTTTTTTAGGTTTACCTAAAAAGCTAAAATCTTTTCTTGAATAGGTGTATTCTGTTTTTTCTTCCGACAAACACAATTCCTTTATGCAAATATTTCTGCCACCAATTAGTTCTTTAAAATATATAATCGACTGCAAATCTTTTTGCTGCCAAATTATTCCAAGAGAACTTGCCTGCTTGATATTCACAAACTCTTTGCTTCGATGCTGCTTCTTAAGCTCCGACTTCAACCAGCTATTTGATAATATATCTTTTAGTTTCATTATAGTCTGCAAATTTAAAAAAACAACTTAAACAATTCTTTGGTTGAATAATTAAATTTAAAAATTCTCATTAATTCTCACAAAGAAACCCGAAGAGCCATAAGCTCCCCATCCATAATCTAGTCCTAAATTAGTTCGTGCCTTCTTTCTAAAATTAACACGCAATCCAATGCCATATCCAGGCGAAACATATTCAAATGTTTTTGTATCATTTAAGCCTCCTCCACTAACTGTTGTAGCGTTCAGAAAAGCTACAGCTCCAATCAATCGTGGATTCGACTTACTACCCCAAATATGTTTCCGATACTCCATTCCTGCAAAAACTAAATTTTCTCCCCGAAATCGTCCTTGTGTATATGGCGACCCAGATGTTCCATATAAATCCCACCCTAAAGCTGGAAGACTCAAATACGGTAATTCGCCTGACAATGTGAAATTGCCAATTCCCCACAAGGCTAAAATATTATGCTTGTTAGCAGTGAAATTCACATAATCTCTATATTCCAAATAAAGCTGTGTTGAACTCCTATCGCTTCCTAGAAATTCAGTGTTAAATCGAAAATTAAGCATGGCATATCGACCAGCATATGGATTATTAATATTATCCCTTGTGTCATAAACTCCATTTAATGAAATTCCCATAGTTGAACTCTGATAAGGATTAAACCCCATGACCTGGGTATATGCCCAATAGGGAGTCATATAATTCGGATTCTCTATATCCTCATTATAATTATTCATATCCTCATCTTCAATATCTCGATATAAATCAACATGAATGCCTAAACCCGCATAAATAGCATTATCGCCTAGCTTTCTTAAAAAAGTTTCATGAACTCGCACTAGCTTGAATTTCATAAAATCTTCCGTTGAAATACCGTAATAATTTTTTCCTCCAATATTTACGTCTTCATAAATTGGTTTTGAACTTTGAGGTCCTGTTCCTAAACCCCACGTACCTTGCGAGGTGTTGAAATATCGCAAATCACCAATTATTTGCCAGTTGTTTTCACTTGTGTACATTGTGGACCTCAAAGAAACCATTTTTTGACTTTTAGAAGTAAACATGACCGCCAATATCGCACTTGAAATAGAGGTGTTTTGGGGCTCCCCAAGAAACCAACTTGCAGTTCCTCCTAAACCATAAACAAAACCAAAGGCAGGATTAACCCCTACGATAGGAACTGGAGTTAAATAAGTTGTTCCTTTTTGTGGAACTCTATCGCCTTTCTTAATTTTAGAAGATACACTTACTGTATCTGACTGAGCAAATACAATTCTACTAAGTAAGCAAAATAAAAATAGTAGTTTAACTGTTTTATTCATTCGACCGAAAGTACATATTTATTCTTACTTGCCCCACTGCAATGAAATAGCTCACACTAAAAGCTATTATTCAGCTTGAGGACTAATCTGCTTAGCTGATTTTTTTTTCTTATATACCAAGATCCATGATGGCGTTGCTGCCAAAAGAAAACCCACTGGCAACACAATCAGCAATAAAGGCCAAGTGCCAATATTACGCAAACTATAAGCTAGCAATATAAAGCAGATATTTACAAATCCAATGGTGAAAGAAATCTGATGATGACTCATTCCTAACTCTAACATTCGATGGTGAATGTGATTTTTATCAGGCTTAAAAGGGGAATTCCCTGCTAAAATTCGTAAAAAGAAAATCCGAATCGTATCTACTACTGGAACAATCAATATAGCCACTGTAACAGCTGGAGCACTAGTCATCGTTAAACTATGTTTATCGACAATGACCAATTGATTATTAAATTTTAAAAATGCAATCGTAATAATCGACACGATGAATCCAATCATCAACGAACCCGTATCTCCCATAAAAATCTTCATCCTTACGCAATACATATTATAATATATAAATGCAATCAAACCTCCAGCTAAAGAGGCTCCCATAAGAGGTACATGAAAATATCCATTGAGGAAAAACCAAATCGAAAAGGCTGATAATACAATGATTCCAGTAATTGCTGCCAAACCATCAATGCCATCAATTAAATTAAATCCATTAAGCAGAAATGCAAATACAAACACACTAATAGCTATTCCCCAACCTTCAGGCAATGGCACATCAATAATTCCTTGCAATTCATCTATTCGAATATTTCCTAAGCCCACAATAATTGCAGCTGCTAAAATTTGCCCCATCAACTTGATTGTTGCTGCGGTTGAAATTATATCATCTTTCAGACCAATAACAAAAATTAAAGCAAATGATGCAGTTAAAAATGGCACATAAGCGTAGGAATACCAATCGGCAAAAAAAGAATAGGTGAAAATAAATCCAAATGAAATTGCCAATCCTCCTAATCTCGGTGTCACCCTATCATGGGAACTTCTAAAATTAGGTTTATCATACAAACGCTTATTATACGCAACCTGCAATACGGAGGGAATCGTAAAAAAAACGACCAAAAACGATACTAATGTTGCGAGTGGTACTAAAAGATAATAGGCTAATTCTGTAGGTTGGTTCATGCTGACTTTTTTAGTATTTTTTTTAAACTCTGAAAATTAAAGCTTCATTTCTTGCCTTTTAACATTCAAAAGTCATTTTACTTAAGTTTCGACCACAAATTTAATCAAAAATAAATACAATAACATTATCTCCTGTTTTTTATTGTAGATTAACATTACATTTACCTTTAGCAACAAAAATAATTTTACATTTTCCCTTTCCTATAGATTGTGAAATCTGGTTTATACTCCAATAAGAATAAGCCTTCATTTAACCATCCTGCCGATGGTGATAGCTTCTTAAATTGAAAATTCCCTTGCAATAAATCGGGTTGATAACCCACAACTCCCGAACTTATATTTACACCAAAATTAAATATAACCCCCATAAAATAAGTGGCAACATCATATCCTTGAAAAGAAAACTGAGTTGGTTCTTGATAAAATTCTGTGCGATATCTTTCCACAAATTGGTTAACATTCTGCAAAGAATAATCAACATAATAGGGAGATAGCACATGTAAATCTAAAGCATGCAAATATTCCGTTTGAATACTTTTAAACTTCGTGAAATTATATTGACCGACTAGTGTTACTGGATTATTTACACTTCCCGTATTTAATCCGTTTACACCTAAGCTCACTTTCAACTCTTCATCAAAGGGAATGTAGGCCACACTTTTAACATGGTACATTTCTTCCATATTTTTAAGTTTTGTCTTCAATGAACTCACTGTTTCTTTCTCCGCATCATATTCTGTGTAATGTGCAAAATTTTGTTTGAATTGTGCTGATTGGTCTAAATAACCATAGCCTCCCACCTTAACTGCTAAGAAATTACTCTGCTTAAAGTTCGCCTCTAAAAAGGACTCGGTCTTTTGGCGAATTAATTTATCGGTTGGATTCACTTTAAAATAATAAGGGTTACTATTTTCAAAACTTCCAGCCGATGATAAAGGAGAAACCATCGGAATATGATTCGCAATCGAGTAATCTACTACCGGCTGCTGAACCTGAGGATAGATTGGTCCAATAATTAAATCAGCTTTCTTAAAATCAGGATGTGCTACAATATTTTTAACAGTTGCCAATGCCCCTTCTGTGTCAAACAATCGAACTGACACTTGCATGCCCTGCTTTCGCATATCTTCTACTGCCAAAATAACTCCTTGATACATCTGTAAAAATCCTTTGGTCTTTGCAGAAATCTTACTTTCTAATATCACTCCACTCTGTTCCGAAGTCGAATCATTCTCCAAGTCAAATGCTGCATTTGATTGCCCTCCTATTTTATGAACAAACTCTGCTGATGAAAGTGGTAATAATAATGCTATGTGATATTGCTTTTGTTGAAACTCTTTACTTGGCTTAGCCTCTGCTGGCTGAACTGTCCAATTTTCAACTTGAGTTGACTTCTGTATCTTTGATGGTATTACTATAACCATATCGGTTTGCAAACCACTTTCTTTTAACCCTGAATTTGCTTGATATAACTCATCAACAGTAACATTGTAATTCTTTGCCACCCGATAAAGTGTATCGCCTGCCTTAACCTTGTAAGCTACTTGTGACGAAGTAGAAGAAGTTCCTGTTGCTATCGTTTCCTTAGGTGCAACATTGCTACTTCCCTGCAACTCCGAAAACGTCAACACCATGCCCACTTGCAATCCCGATGCGGCTTTCGGATTCTCAGCTAATATTGCATCTATCGAACGATTATATTTTTTAGATATACCATAAAGAGTCTCTCCCGAAACAACCGTGTGTTTTGTTGTTTTCACACCAAGCTCGTCTGGCACAGAATTATTTCCCAGCTCTGGAAGTTGTTTCACATTGGAAAATCGGGGAATACGCAACACATCTTTCTTTGCGATGCCTTCTTTTGCCCATGCATTGTATTTTAGTATATCATCAACTGTAACTCCATAGCTTTTTGCAATTCCATATAAAGACTCTTTGCGCTTTACTTTATATTCTTCGAATGTGACTTGTGTATCAACAGCACGTTTTTGTTGAATAAGTGGAATTTGAATAATTTGCCCAGCACGCAACACCCCATTAAGACTAGGGTTCGCGGCTTGCAATTGTTCTTGTGTAATTTCGTTATTCTTACAAATTGAATAAATCGTTTCTCCCGATTTCACGGTGTGACTCTTCACTTGCTGAGCAATGCTCACTACCGAAAACAACACACTCACAACTAATATTACTATCTTCTTCATAGGTTTCATTTAAACTTTGTCAGCCCTTAAAGTTAAGAGCTAACAAAGTGATATTTTCTTTTAAAAAAAGCCTTATTCCTAAATCCTAAAGCTTACTTCTTAAATATTTATGCATTCCTTCTGCGGCTCTTCTACCATCACCCATTGCTAGGATAACTGTTGCTCCTCCTCGCACAATATCACCTCCGGCAAACACCCATGGTAGCGAACTTTGCATATTTTCTTCATTCACAACAATCGTTCCCCATTTTGTTACATTCAATTCGGGCAACTCTTGCGGAACCAATGGATTTGGAGATACGCCTACTGCCACAATAACCATATCAACTGGCACGTCATATTCTGCTCCTTCTACCACAACCGGACTTCTTCTTCCCGATGCGTCAGGCTCGCCTAATTCCATCTTTTGTAAACGCATGCTACACACTCGCCCACTCTCATTTGAAGAATACGAAACCGGATTACTCAAATTTAAAAACTCCACTCCTTCTTCTTGTGCATGATGAATTTCCTCCAATCGAGCTGGCATTTCATCCATCGAACGGCGATACACAATCATCGCCCTTTCTGCTCCCATTCTTTTAGCCGTGCGAACAGAATCCATCGCTGTGTTTCCTCCTCCGATGATTGCAACATTTTTCCCTTTCAAAACAGGCGTATCAACCGCTGCTCTACCTGCACTCATCAAATTAACTCGTGTGAGATATTCATTAGCCGACATCACGCCATTGCTGTTTTCTCCTGGAATATTCATGAATCGAGGAAGACCAGCCCCACTCGAAACAAAAAAAGCTTGATAGCCCTCTGTGCGCAAATCATCGAAAGAAGTTGTTCGTCCAACAATAAAATTGAGCTCAAATTTCACTCCCATTCTCTTTAAATTATCTAGCTCAAAATCTACAATTGCATTAGGCAATCGAAACTCGGGAATGCCATATTTCAAAACGCCTCCCACTTCATGCAAAGCCTCGAAAACCGTTACATCATAACCCAATTTAATCATGTCGCCTGCCCAAGCCAAAGCTGCCGGACCCGACCCCACCGATGCCACCTTAATTCCATTAGATGGAACACATGTTGGTAGTGCCGCCTTCCCCGTGTTTCTTTCGAAATCGGCAGCAAAACGCTCCAAATATCCAATTGCTACAGGCTCTTTATCCATCTTCTTTACATAGAAACAATTGGCTTCACATTGCTTCTCTTGCGGGCAAACTCTACCGCAGACAGCTGGCAGAGCTGAAGTTTCTTTCAATGTGGCTGCAGCTGATAAAAAATCCTGAGTCTCTATATATTTCACAAACTTTGGAATATTAATCCCAACAGGACAACCATCGATACATGTTGGACTAGCACAATCCATGCATCGAGAAGCTTCACGAACAGCCATTTCGGCCGAAAGTCCAACATTCACTTCTTTATCCATGTACTTTGCACGCTCCACCGGATTCATTTCTGGCATTCGAACTCTTTCGATATCGGTTCGATCTTTTGCCTTTATATTTTTACGCAATTCCGAGCGCCATTCTTCTGCACGCTCTGCTTTTAAATCTCTCATCTAAATAATATTACAACAAGCTTCATGCTCATTCTATGTTCATTAATTTCTCTTCGGAAATTCAAATTATATCTCTAAAACTAATGTCTATCATTATAGGCTTCAAATGCTGCTTTCTCTTCCGAACTATAAGCTCTCAATCGAACCATCAATTCATCAAAATCAATTTGGTGTGCATCAAATTCAGGACCATCAACACAAGTGAACTTCGTTTGTCCACCCACTTTCACTCTACAAGCTCCACACATGCCTGTACCATCTACCATCATCGCATTCAAACTAGCTTGGGTTGGAATATCATGTTTCTTTGTCAATAGCGATGTGAATTTCATCATTATTGCTGGACCAATTGCCACACATTCATCAATATGCTCTTTCTCAATAAACCGTTCAGCACCTTGAGTTACGAGTCCTTTTTCTCCATATGAACCATCATCGGTCATAATAATCAATTCATCCGACCACTTCCTGATTTCATCTTCCAAGATAATTAAATCTTTTGAACGTGCGGCAATGACTGTTACTACTCTGTTTCCTGCTTTTTTAAAGCCTTCCACTATTGGAAGTAGTGGCGCAACTCCTACTCCACCTCCACATGCTAATACGGTCCCAACTTTTTCAATGTGAGTTGCTTTTCCTAAAGGACCAACAATATCCAATATCTTATCGCCTACTTTCATTTCTGCCATTCGGGTAGAAGTAACTCCAACTTTTTGAGCCACTAAAGTAATCGTTCCTGACTGCACATCTGCTCCTGCAATGGTCAATGGAATCCGCTCGCCTTTTTCATCTAGGCGTAGCATAATGAAATGTCCTGGCTTTCTCGATTTTGCAATACGTGGAGCTTTCACTACCACTTTCACAACATTTTCCGAGAAATATGCTATTTCTACTATTTCGTTCATTATTATTCTTTAAATAAGTTTACAAAAATACGACTGTATTTATAATAAGCTTTACAAACAAGCAATTTTCATCAAAAAAGCAACATTTATTCACATTTACAAGGCTTCATAGATTCTATAAGCGAACGCCCATTTTCTATTATCCCACAAATTTAAAGAATTAAGGTTCTATGTCGAATATAGTGGGTAGAGTAATTTGACTCTTTAGTTGCTCCTAACTTAGAGAAGGATGTGATTGGAACACGTTTGGAACGCACTTTAAACATGATTTAAACACGCCGAAGCTCGCACACGACTGCGTGGGCGTTCTGGGGATGGGCGAATTGCAATTCGCCCTTGCCGACACCTTGCGGGAGCGTTCTATCATTTAATTGAAGCTCGCCACACGACTGCGGAAACATTCTATCATTTAATTGAGCTGTAGAGACGCACGGTTGTGCGTCTTTCAATGGAACGCCTATTTGGTCATTGTTGAATTGTTATTCAGAATTAAGCGAGCATAATTCGACAATTCACTACCCACTATATTCGACATAGAGCCAAAATACTTCAGCTAACTTCCTCTGAGGAAGCACTGAAGCAAGCTTTCTGCTGTAGCCCTCAACTCCGCATTGAGCTACCCCACATGAGCTTATTCCTTAGAGTGTCGAAAAAACTTCTCCCATCTAATTTAATTGTTTTCACTTTAAAATTTGCTTGCTCAATTTTTATTAATCCTGGAAAATCAATCGCCTCCGAACGTGAATCGAGCGAACTTAAAAATTGATTACCTCGACCTTCTATCCGTAGCTCAATTTTACTCGAAGAAGGAATAACAATTGGGCGCATGGAGAGATTGTGCGGACAAATTGGTGTAATCACAAAATTCTGTGCTCCTGGAGGAAGAATAGGACCACCAACACTAAGTGAATAGGCAGTTGAACCTGTTGGAGTACTAATAATTAATCCATCGGCCCAATAAGAAGTGAGATATTCACCATCAACATAAGTATGGATTTTAATCATCGAAGAGGTATCCATTTTTGTAACAGTCACCTCATTAAGCGCATAATTATAATTTCCAAATTTTTGCTGTTCTTCATGAAATTCCAACAGCACACGCTCTTCAATGGTATATTGCTTGGCAAGTAGCATATCGAAAGCTAGAGCAAGCTCATTGGTTGAAATTGCTGAAAGAAAACCTAAGTGCCCGGTGTTAACTCCGATGATTGGCAATGTTTTACTCTGCATATACATACATGATTTCAAAACAGTTCCATCGCCGCCAATTGTTATTAGAAACTCAACATCTGATGGCAAATCGCTTTCAAAACGAAACGTATCGAGCTTGCTACTCATGGGCGGACACTTACCTTCCAACTTCAATGCAAAATCTGCATGAACATAAAAACCAACGGAATAATCAATCATCAACTGAAACAACTGATTAACCACAGGCATGTATTGATTCTTTATTTCTAATCCAAAAATAGCTACAATCATTGTCTTTTTAATTATTTAATGCTCATTACAACAGATTTAATTTTAACTTTGCTCTCAAATTAATTGCAAACAGATGACAAAATTAAGTGTAAATATAAACAAAATAGCTACACTGCGTAATTCTCGCGGTGGAAATATACCCAATGTTGTTAATGCAGCTATTAGCTGTCAGCAATCTGGAGCTCACGGAATTACTGTACATCCTCGTCCCGATGAAAGACATATTACTAAGCAAGATGTTTATGATATAAAGCCACACATTTCTACTGAATTTAACATTGAGGGATATCCCGATGAACGTTTCATGAATTTAGTTATCGATGTGAAAGCTCATCAAGCAACCTTAGTGCCCGATAAACCTGGTCAGCTTACTTCTGATCACGGATGGGACACCATTGCCAATTACGATTTGCTAAAACCAATTATTGAAAAGCTTAAAGCTCATGGCATCCGTACATCTATATTTGTTGACCCTCAAATCGAAATGATTGAAGGTGCTCACCGACTAGGATGCGACCGCATTGAGCTATATACCGAATCATATGCTAAAAACTACAAAAACGACCCGTCGATAGCTATTGCTCCTTTTGTTAAAGCCGCAGAAAAAGCTAAAGAATTAGGACTAGGCATTAATGCAGGACACGACTTAAACATTCAAAATTTGAAATACTTCAGCTCTAAGATTCCTTATCTTGATGAAGTTTCTATCGGACATGCTATCATTGCCGATGCACTATACAACGGATTGCACAACACGATCAAAGATTATTTAAGATGCTTGGAAGATTAACCGCTAATCTTCTAAATGACAGAAACTTTTTGAAGTAGATCATCAATTGGTTACGCTAGTTCTTGTTCTCTCATCATTCCTAAATTTCTGTAACATGAATGCAAAATTCAAAAGAAAATAGCCTACACGCATCATTTTCTATCTGCAAGAGCAATGGACCATATGAAAATTAATGCTTCAATTAATTAAAAAAGATTCGTGTTGTCACAAGTTTTTTTGAATAATACTGGCTTAAACTTTACGATTTATGACTAATCTATATTTTAAAAAACTCGGAGAAAAAGGCAAAAACATTATCATTATCCATGGGCTATATGGGTCTTCCGACAATTGGATGACCGCCGCTCGAAAACTCAGCGAAAACTATCAGGTATATTGCATTGACCAACGAAACCACGGCAAATCGCCTCATCACCCTTCGCACGACTACGAATCGATGAAAGATGACCTTGCCACTTTTTTCAAACAGCACGAATTAGATAAAGCAATCATCATTGGTCACAGCATGGGTGGGAAAGTTGCCATGCTCTTTGCTTCTTGTTATCCTCACTTAGTGGAAAAACTTGTTGTGGTTGACATCTGCCCTAAAGACTATTCCTCCCTTGGAGAATACAGTCAAATTCACGAACACAAACTTATACTCGAAACACTTCTCGAACTACAACACCGTCGCCATTCCTTTCTTGCCAGAAAAGATGTTACCAATTTCCTCGAATTAAAACTCCGAAACAAAGAACTCACACAATTCCTATCAAAAAGCATCACTTGGGATAGAGAAAACAATAGCTTTGAGCTGCTGCTGAATGCAGATGTGCTCTATGCTAATCTTGGCGAAATTATTAACGGAGTAAATGAACGTCATCTACAAGCAAAATCATGTCAACACGTTCCTGCTTTATTTATTCGCGGATTAAAATCTCCTTACATATCCAACGATGATCTAAGCCTCATAAAGAAAATCTTTCCACTTGCACACATTGCAGATATTCCGAACGCTGGACATTGGCTTCATGTAGAACAAGCTCAACTATTCATGGAAACCCTATCGAAATTCTTAAATTGATAATCATAAAAAACTATCTCATCCATAATTTTGCCTATCTTTGTTGCCCGTTTTAAACACTTATTTTTTAACATGAGCTATAAAGAGCAAAATCAACATATCCACATTAAAGGTGCACGCGTTCACAACCTCAAAAATATAGAACTAAAAATTCCTAGAAACAAATTTATTGTTGTCACTGGATTATCAGGCTCTGGAAAATCATCACTAGCATTCGACACGCTGTATGCAGAAGGTCAACGCCGATATGTAGAAAGCCTTTCTTCATATGCCCGTCAATTCTTAGGACGACTTGATAAGCCCGAGGTTGACTTCATAAAAGGAATTCCTCCTGCCATTGCCATTGAACAAAAGGTAAACTCTCGAAATCCACGCTCAACCGTTGGGACATCGACCGAAGTGTATGATTACATCAAATTGCTTTTTGCTCGAATTGGCAAAACAATATCTCCGATCTCTGGAGAAGAAGTCAAACGACACTCCGTTTCCGATGTTGTAAACTACATTTGCAAACTCCCCGAAGGAACAAAAGCGATGATATGCGCTCGAATTCCAGAATTTAACGACAGAACATTACAACAACATCTCGATATTTTAGCTCAGCAAGGATTTTCAAGAATTGACACGCCCAACGGCACTATGCGAATAGACGAGGCTTTGAATGACAACTCTATTTCTAATAAAAACTGCACTTTAATCATCGATAGAATATCAGCAAGTAATGATGAGGATAATATCAACCGAATGGGCGATTCAGTGCAGACTGCTTTTTTTGAAGGAAGAGGCGAATGCTTAATAAAACATGAACTCAACGACAAGTGGATTGGACAGTCATTTTCAAATAAATTTGAAGCCGACGGTATTGCCTTTGAAGAACCATCAGAGCATTTATTTAGCTTTAACAACCCCGTGGGAGCTTGCCCTAAATGCGAAGGATATGGCAAAGTTATCGGAATTGATCCCGACCTTGTCATCCCCGACAAAACCCTGTCCATCTATCAAGATGCAGTTGCTTGCTGGCGTGGAGAAACACTTAAAAGTTTCAAGCAAGACCTAATCAATCATGCAGAAAAATTCAGTTTCCCTATACATAAACCTTACCATGAACTAAGCGAAAAACAAAAAGATTTACTCTGGAATGGCAACCCATTCTTTGAAGGAATCAGCAGCTTTTTCCAAACACTAGAAAACAATGCTTACAAGATTCAAAACCGAGTACTATTAGCTCGCTATCGCGGAAAAACGGATTGCCTCGCATGTCGAGGAACTCGATTAAAAAAAGAAGCAGGATATGTCTTAATCAATCAAACTTCAATTCACGAATTAGTGCTAATGCCAATCAATGAACTTCAATCATTCTTCAGCAGCTTAACACTATCTGATCATGACGCCAATATTGCTAAACGACTTCTAGTGGAAATAAATAGTCGCCTTGAATTTCTCTGCGATGTTGGACTTGGATACCTCACACTCAATCGCCTTTCTTCTACTCTATCGGGAGGAGAAAGCCAACGCATCAACCTTGCCACCTCATTAGGCTCTAGCTTAATTGGCTCAATTTATATTCTTGACGAACCAAGCATCGGTCTTCACCCCAAAGACACCGAACGACTCATTTCTGTCCTTAGAAAACTACAAAGCATTGGAAACACCGTACTTGTAGTTGAACATGACGAGGAAATTATTAGGGCTGCCGATGAAATTATCGATATAGGCAAAATGGCGGGAATACATGGTGGGAATGTCATCTTTCAAGGGAATCATCAAGAACTATTATGTGCCAATGACAGTTTCACCGCTGAATATCTCACTGGAAAAAGGAAAATACTTCCAGAACAAGCCCCTCGGAAATGGCACAACTTCATTGAGGTAGTTGGCGCTCAAGAAAACAATCTTAAAAATGTTTCTGTAAAATTCCCGCTCAATTGCCTAACTGTTGTTACAGGAGTGAGCGGTTCAGGGAAATCAACACTTGTGAGCAAAATATTATTTCCAGGTGTTGCCAGACTTCTTGATATTGCTACAGAAAAAGCAGGAAAACACAGTAGCATTAAAGGCGACATAAAGCTCATTAAGGCAATAGAATTTGTTGATCAAAATCCAATTGGAAAATCATCTCGCTCAAATGCTGTAACCTATTTAAAAGCCTATGACGAGATTCGAAAACTCTATTCCGACCTTCCAGCATCAAAACATCAAGGATATAAAGCCTCGCATTTCTCATTTAATATCGATGGCGGAAGATGTGAAGAATGTCAAGGCGATGGCTTCATTGAAATTGAAATGCAATTCATGGCAAATGTCACTCTAGAATGCGAAAGTTGCAAAGGACAGCGATTTAAAGATGATATTCTTGAAGTGAAACATCGAGAGAAGAACATCTTCGACATTCTTCAAATGAGTGTTGACGAAGCTATCGACTTTTTTAAATCGGGAAAGCTGAGTTTAGAGCAAAAAATAGCGTCCAAACTTCAACCTCTTCAAGATGTTGGACTAGGCTATGTGAAACTCGGACAAAGCTCCTCTACTCTATCGGGAGGAGAAAGTCAGCGTGTGAAATTAGCTGCATTCCTTTCAAAAGAAAACCAACAGCACACATTATTTATCTTCGATGAACCAACCACTGGACTACATTTCTATGATGTTGACATTCTGATGAAATCAATTAATGCGCTCATCAATCGTGGTCATTCTGTTATTATCATCGAACACAATCTCGATGTAATCAATTGCGCCGATTGGGTTATCGACTTAGGTCCTGAAGGTGGGAAAAATGGTGGAAACATTATCTTCGAAGGGAAACCATCAGACTTGAAAAAATGCCTTAATTCAGAAACAGGTAAAGCGTTAAAAGAGAAATAATCAAAAGTACTTCATATAGAAAAACAGCTATTCTTGACCAAATCCTCCAAGATAAAGGTCAAGAATAGCTGAGATTAATCGTTTAACTAATGCGAATATCACAAAACGCAATTCTTCTTCCTAAACAAACATTCAGACAAAAAGAAAACAATGGGCAATTCTCTTTAAGAAATAACACTCCAATCAAACTCAGTAGTTTTCATACGATCAAGATAATAAACCAACAACTGATTTTCTTGACTCTCCAATTTCGGATCGGCAGTTAGCACTTCGCATGCCATATCAGAAGCAATTCGCAAAATTTCACCATCTTTTCCCAACTTAGCAATTTTCAACTCAAATCCCTCTCCACTCTGCTGAGTTCCCTCAATATCACCAGCACCTCGAAGCTGCAAGTCAACTTCTGCAATTTCAAATCCATCATTCGTGCGCACCATTGTTTCTAAACGCTTTTGACTTGCGGTACTCAATTGATAGCCCGACATTAAAAGGCAATATGACTGCTCTGCTCCTCGCCCAACCCTTCCCCTCAACTGATGCAATTGAGAAAGTCCAAAACGTTCGGCACTCTCAATAACCATTATCGACGCATTGGGGACATCAACACCAACCTCAATTACCGTTGTGGCAACCATGATCTGTGTTTCTCCACTTTTAAAACGCATCATCTCTTCATCTTTTTCAGCTGGCTTCATCTGCCCATGAACCATGCTAATCTTACACTGTGGAAAAATCTCCTTCATGTGATTAAGTCCATCTTCCACATTCTTCAAATCAATCTTTTCCGATTCCTTCACCAAAGGATAAACAATATACGCCTGTCTTCCTTTAGCAATCTCTTGCCTAATAAAGTCGTAAACCTGTAATCTTCTATTCTCCAAATAATGACGAGTTTCAATTGGCTTTCTTCCTGGTGGTAACTCATCAATTACCGAAATATCTAAGTCACCATATAAGGTCATTGCCAAAGTACGAGGAATAGGCGTTGCAGTCATCACCAACACATGCGGCGGAATCAGACTATTTTTCTCCCACAATTTCGCACGCTGAGCCACTCCAAAACGATGCTGTTCATCAACAATAACTAATCCTAGCTTATGCAATTGAACCGTGTCTTCAATCAAAGCGTGAGTTCCAATGAGCAAATTAATCGTTCCATCTTTTAAACCAGCATGAATTACGTCTCTATCTTTCTTTTTTGTTGAACCTGTGAGAAGAGCGATCTTTATATCCATACCATTGAGCATCTTGCTAATCGAAGCAAAATGCTGATTAGCTAGAATTTCAGTTGGAGCCATCAAGCAGGCTTGGAAACCATTATCAAATGCCAACAAAGAGCACATCAATGCCACTAAAGTCTTGCCACTCCCCACATCTCCTTGCACCAATCTATTCATCTGAACCCCTCGCCGCATATCTTTGTGCACCTCTTTAATCACTTTCTTCTGCGCTCCTGTTAACTCAAAAGGAAGAAATTCCTTATAAAATCGATTAAACAATTCCCCCACTTCGCCAAACACAAAGCCTTGAAAACTATTTTGCCTATTAAATTTTAATCGCTGAATCTTCAATTGAATGTAGAACAGTTCATCAAATTTCAATCGAAATGTTGCATATTGAAGCATCTGCGTACTTTCTGGAAAATGAATCTGCTGAAGAGCCTGAGCAAAAGGCATTAAATGCATGCGCTCAACAATCGCCTTAGTGAGTGTTTCATATATTTTACCACTTGCTGCTTTAAGTAAATTCTCCTGAATCGTACTTATAACTTTTGTTCCCAAATAGCCCTTTTTCATATACTCTGAAGTATTATAAAAAGCTTGAAGAACCGCTTTCTTTTCAAGCTCAACCGAGGCCAACTCAATTTCAGGATGAGCAATATTAAATTGAGAATTAAATGCTGTGGGCTTACCAAAAATAATGTACTGCTCCATTAACTTCAAATTTTCTTGAATATACTTAATTCCAGAAAACCAAATTAAATCAATGCTACCTGTCTCATCGGAAAAACGAACCACTAAGCGCTGCTTCCGTCCCTCACCTTGCAGCTTCATACGCTGCACTACGCCTTTAATCTGTACATGTGCCGTTGATGTATTTAATTCTTTAATCGTGTGGAATTTTGTGCGATCAATGTACTTATATGGGAAATAATATAGCATGTCGCCAAAGGTTGCTATTCGCAATTCCTTCTTCAGCATCTCAGCACGCCTCGGCCCCACTCCAGCCATGTATTTTATATCTGTATCTAAGAATCCTGCCATATTGCAAATATACAATAGATTTCTAAAAATCAATTTTAAAAGCTATTTATATAAGTTGAATTTCATTTCGCAGACAAAACAAACTCACAACTGCTCTAACTATTATTTCATTGCGAGAACAGTTAACATCATAAAAAAAGAGAATATCCTATAAGAATATTCTCTTTTGCACGGGAGGAGAGACTCGAACTCCCGACACCTGGTTTTGGAGACCAGTGCTCTACCGACTGAGCTACACCCGTTTCTCTAATGCGATGCAAATATAACACCTTATTTGTAAATAACAATAGCTCTATTCAAAAAAACAATCAATTTACATAAATTATTTTGCTTCTTCTTTCAACTTCCGCTCTTCAAACTGTTTAATTCGTTGGTTAATTGATCGTTCTATAATCTCCGCCTTCTTCTCATCTGAAATGAAAATAAATCTGATTTTTCGCCATAAATCACTCAAACGATTAAAATCCTCCTGATAGGTAAAACCAACACCCTGCTTATAGGGGGATGTTTCGTAAATTATATTATTATTAGAATGATTATAAGCCTTCAACTGTAATTTACCATTCTTGCTCAAAGCTACAGACAGATCAAAATCGCCCACAAAAGCACTGTTATTATTCGTGTTTGTACTCCCCGTGTTGTTCGTGTTATTGCTAACGTTTCCGTTCAATGTCACTCGATCATTAAACAACTGTGTGCTCAATGCAAGCTCCACTTCATCGTCGGTAACGCTATTTCCTGGGCGATAATTAAATCCCAAATCAAAATTATCGGAAATTGCCGACAACCAATTCGAAAGCTGGTTCGACAATAGTTCACTAGTGGTTGTTCCCATGAATGAAGTTCCCAATCCCGTGTATGAACCTTGCAGATATTCAGGCGTATAAAAACTTCCCATTAGAAGTAACGATAGAATTTGTCTATTCATATCTTCTTCCGTACTCATATATTGGCGCAACTCATCTTGAATCCGATCTTCCACCGTTGGAAATTTAATATCAAAGCTGATAGTTGGATTCAGCAATTCATTTTGCAGAACAATATAGCAATTTACTGGAACTCGCTGCGAAAAATCATAGCCAGCATATGAATCAACAATTAAGTCGTTCAACGATGCTTTCAAACTATAAATCGCCTTCATATCTAATTCTGCCGCAAACGGATCGCCTGCCCACTTAATTGAACTTCCATTTTCAATACTAAATCGCTTATTAAAAATATTCTGCAAGGTAAATAAATAATCTCCCCAAGTCACTTCCAGTCCGCCATACATTCCCACATTAAACTCGGGGTCAATATTAACCTGAATGCTTCCCTTACCTTTTGCTTGAATCACATCGCCAATCTTTGAATTAAAAACAAGCTGAAACTTGGCATCGGGAGTAACTGTTACATTAAATTGCATGTTCAACTCCGATTTGCTTTGATTTTGTTTTTCAACTGGAATATAACTCAACTCCTGATTCACACCTTTATCTATAAAGCTCAGAAAACTGTACGACTCAGCCTTTTCTTCACTCATCGGAGCAAAACTCACATCGGTATTCCCTAAAGTTGTAGCTGTTGCCTTAATAAGAACATTGGCACCCTTACCGGTTATTCTAACATATCCACGGGCATAAGCTTTTCCAAAAAATTGCTCATTATATGATGAATTTGTATTCATAACCATCAGATTTGTAGAGTTCATAGTCAAATCGTAGACCATCTGATTGAAATTAACATGCTTCAACGTGCCATCAAGTGAACCCGTATGCTTCTCATCATCAAAAATATTTATCTTACTAAAAATAATCGAATCTTGACGAAATTTAATAACATCGTTAAAATGATAATTCACATTCAGAGCATTCAATGCTATTCTCGCCTCATCGGTTTGCAAATCTCCATCAATCAACAAATGACGCTTATGACCATGAAATAACAAATTACCCGAAGCATAGCCTTTTATATTCTTAAACAAACCATTCAATAGCGGAGATAAAAAATTCAACGAAACGCGATCTGCATCTACATCGAAACGGAGACTATCGGTTGAAGGCTCATAACAACCCACTGCTTGAAGTCCTCCTTGAGGTTGTTCAATCTTCAATTCCACATTAATCGACTCTTGTGATCGATTCCATTCACTCTTTAAAAAAACATTACCCAATTTTTCTTGATTATATACTAAATCATTTGTTTGAAAAGAACCTAACAAATGAATATCAGAAAGAACACCATGAACATCGAGCTGACCACTCATTGTTCCATCAAACTGATGCTTACTCGGTAAAAAAGAATTCAAGCTCTTCAAGTCGATACTATTCAACTTCAATTGCACAAAATCATCGGGCGATGCTGATGCAATTCCATTTAAATATAACGACTGAAAACTATTGTTAATCATAAAATTCCTAATCGCCACTAAATTCATTGCCGGCAAATAATCTACCTCCGATGGCGTTACTTGCCAAACTTCTCCATTCAAATTAAAATTCGATCTATGATTTCGCAACTGAATTCCATGTTCTTTAAATTCTATCTCATGAAGCAACTCTCCTTTATTTCGTTCTTTATCGGAACTTTCCCACTCAACTTCATTCGTCATAACATCAAAACCTACAGCCGAATTAAAACTCAATTGATAGGGAAATTCTTTTGATCCAAAATAAATATCATTCAAATCTAAATCAAGTAAAAGCACATCGCTTGTCTTTATATCCAAACGACTTCTACCAACCTCAACGGCTGAACTTAAAACCCGCCCCAACTCGCCATGCGCTCGAAGCTCATTGCCTCGCTCATCAAAACTTCCTTTAATAAATCCGGTATCTATAGCTAATGTGGGGCGAAATGTTTTTAATATCGAATGCAAATCTTTCATTCGCAAATCAAAATTAAAACGATTATATCCCGAAGTTTTTTGCTCTCCTTCAATAGCATGGGGCAAAAACTTCTGAAGCATGTTTTGAAACGAAGGCAACAACTCCGAATAATTATATTCCCCTCGCATGGCATAGTCCAAATAAGCCGAACTCAAGCGCAACTCTTTAGTTTTGCCAATCAAACTATTAACATGAATGCTATCTAAGCGCAATGTATCAAACTCCGTTGCTATAAAACCACTAGGCACACTCACCTCACCCACCAAGTTGGAATAATCTGAACCATTAAAATCAGCATGTAAGTCAAGAGCCATTGACCCCAACTTGTAATTCTTCATTAAATTCAATGCTTGAAGATTGGCTTGCTCCACTTTAAAATCAAAAGCAAAATTGGGGTCTTTCGCATTAGCATTTGCCAATCCTGAGAAATACATCTGCAAATTTTCATCATTTACACTCAACTCCCCCTCGAAATGATTACGCTTAATCAAACCATTCATCGTCACAGCTCGATAGCAATAATTATTAAAATACAGCGAATCGATAACTCCTTCCACTCTTGCTTGAATAAATTTCCGATGAGAATCTAGTTCTGCATCAAGTCGGCCATTGAAGTTAGTAGTTCCTAAAAACTCATTCCCCACAATTCCTCCCAAATCAAAACCACTAGCTCGTAACTCACCATCGGCTCTAACACCACCTGCCGTTGAAGGTTTAAAAATTAAATAGCCATCGAGCAAACCATAGTTTGTTTCAAAAACTCCCCTCGCTTCAAAATCATTCAATTTACCTTCAAAACTACCATCATACTTCACCACACCAACACCACGAAGCAAACGATTTAAAAATGCATTACCGCTAACGACTCTTGAAGACATTAAGCCCTGCATGTCAACAAAATCAATCGCTGACTTGTGCAACTGCAGATGATAATAAGCTGTATTAAAATCGGGCAAACCTGTCACTTCAAAATTACATTTCACTCCTGTTTTCTCCCCTCTACGTATTTCCAAATTCTCTCCTCTAATAGAATCAAGCCTTCCACTTATTTCTCCTCCCAAATAAAACTCTCCTGAGGGATGTGTTATTTGTGGGAAAAAATGAGCCAAACTCGATTGAGCCAATTTTATCTCACCTAAATTAAGTCTGAAGATTGCTTCATTCAATGAGTATCTCGATGAAGCCCTTCCTTGTTCAACACGAAGATTAAATCCCTCAATCGATGATTCTCCACTTGAAATCGATAAATCTTTCAGTTCTAAAATTCCATTTTTACTTCGCACATCAACGCCCAATTTCTCTACTGAAAAACCGGCCTGATCTTTAAAAGAAAATTCCCGAATACTAAAACTCAAAGAATCATCATTACACACAAAGTCTTCCGCCCTAAAGAACAAGCGTTCCAACACATAGTTGCGATTCCCCTCTACTCCATCTGATTGATAATGAATTCTAAAATTCTGCAATTCAAAATCTCTACAAGCCAAATTCCACAGAAAAACAGAATCCCGCTCCTCTTTCTGAAATAAGTCGAGTAAAAAAGAAAAATTATGATTTCCTTCTGAAACCATCTTTAAATTAATCTCACTGCCGCTCAAGCGAAGTAAATCTAAATCAATGCGCTTACTCCATAAAAAACCAAGTTCATCAATGTTTGCATCTAGTTCTTCTACATAAAGCAACGTATCACCCTCTAAATCTTCCACCAAGACCCCCTTCAATTGAAGCTCATCAAAAAAGGAATACTTAACCTTATCAATTGCCACCCTTGTATCTAAACGCTCACTCAAAACTTTCGAAAAATAACGCACAAGACTCGTCTGCACACCGCTAAAATGCAGCATGACATAAACGGATAAGATTAATGCAAACATCAGTATGCCAATCCGAACTAGTATTTTCCTTAATGTTTCTATTATATGAAATTTGACCACAAATATAATATAAAACCTCACACTAAAATGACAATAACACGGCTTTCTGATTTCTATTTCTTGATTGTAAAGTTTTCGTTCAAAAAATCAGTTAAAAGCATCCCAATTCTTCAAATGTAGAAATATTTATCCGTTTAACTGTTAAGGTGTATTTTATCGTATCTAAACTTTTCTCATATATTACAAATTTATTAGGCGGCAAATCAGTCGGAATCAGGATAAAGTCTTCCTTATCATTATTTATTATTAAGGAGTCTCTAATGAGGGTTACGGTTTTATATATGGCAAACTTATCCTTAAATTTCGATAAGAAAACGTCTGAATATTGAGTTTCATCCTCGATGTAAAATTGTACTGATTGAGTTCGTTTTTTTTACACAATTCTCTTCCTTATGAACACTTACCTGTTGATCAACAGCTAACTTCTTATTTTCACAATGAATGAAAATAAGCATTAGCACAGTTACTAGATATTTCATACTTAAAGTCTAAAAGATAATTATTCAAAAAGCCTAAAGGAGGAGCATTATAACCTGATGGCACTATGTATTTACTAACCAAAGAGCACATATATCTAGTGATATTTACTTCTACTCCGTCTCTTACAACCGCTCCATTTAACGGTTGATTTCCTCCTAAAATCCAAACATGAGAAGTATCATAGCCAGCTACCATAGCAACGTGCCATATTTCATAACTGCAATAGCCCCAATCTTAGGATTGAATATAGCAGTTCCTTCTTTCCAATTTTTACTATAAAAGTCATTCTTTGCCGGAGTTTTCCAGCTACTTGAAATAACGCTCTGCCCAGAATTACTAAGGCAGTCACACACAAAAACACCACACCAAGGATCTCCATCACTGCTAATTGGCAAACCATCTATGCCAAAACCATAATCTAAACCTATACGGCTATTATGCTTATCAATCATTGCTTGTATTACTTTATTTTTACCTTCAGTTAATCCAAGATGTTGCTTTCCTTCTGTTAACCACTGAGGATAATCGTGTATTGATGCGCTTCCATCGGGACCATAATATTGAGTATATGAACCAGCTGTAGATACTGCTGAATATGCAACTTGGAATTCTTTTCCTGCATAAGAATGCTCATCCTTACTATAATCACTGTTATCAAAAGCCTTTTGCCCCTCAATGTTTTTATCCCAAGAATATTCGCCTGTTTACTTATTTTGTATCCAATCCCTCCCATCCGGATCAACCAACATCACCGGATTATTCATTGTATAGCAATACGGTGATACATTAGGGTATTTATCAAACAGCTTGTCCACCCCGTACCAAAGCGATATGCGTGGATTGTAGTAACGTGCTCCATAATAATACAATCCCGTCTCTTCGTCCAATTCTTTTCCATTGAAGAGATAAGGTGTATTCCAAGTGTTGTTACGCTCTTCGATGAACACTTCTCCGAAAGGCACATACTCGATATGTTGCACGACTTCGCCATCTAAATTGGTTATATACGAAGCTGAACCGAGGTGGTCGGGGTGGTAGTAGTATTGGAGTTTTTCGTAATTGTCGCCGCTTGCGGGAAAGCCTCCACCGTTTTCCCTGAAAAGGAAAGGCTCGAAGCTAAGGTTTTGTGTGTTTGTTGT
>JBKEAC010000035.1:0-6035 GCA_047971925.1 Mangrovibacterium sp. | reverse complement strand
TTTGCTATGGATGCTAATGCGATAGCAAAACTTGCAAATCGTGAAGAAGTGAACACGAACTACGCTGTTAAGCTTAGAGGACTCACTATAAATGGAGAGGAATGGGATGTGAACAATACTTATGTGTTAGGCTGTGGTAGTAGCAATGAAACATCTGCAACTATTGGCATCACGGTTGATGAGGGGGTTTTAGTACAGGACTTGAATGGAGTGGCTTTGGCTGGTAACGAACTTGTCATGACTGGAATAAATGATCCTGGAAACTATGAGGCTAAATTCCGATTGGTAAATGAAGAAGATCCAGCTGTATTTGTGGATTATACTGTTAAAATGACAAAGTATATTGCATTTGATGCCATTGTGGAGCAACGTTGGGGCAATGTTTTGGCAGTAAACAACAACTTGGCAAACAATGGGGGCTATGACTTCTCTAGTTTTGTTTGGTATAAAGATGGTGTGGTGGTGTCGAACAAACAATATTACTCTGCAGGACAAAACGGTGCAAAACTTGATACGGATGCAGCATTCTATGTGTTGGTTACAACGAGCGATGGCGAGGTGTTAAGAACTTGTGAATCTACTGTGGAATTGACAGCGGAATCTGTTTCGGTTTATCCTACACAGGTATCTAGGGGGCAGTCTTTGAACGTGGAGCTCCAGTCATATAACGAGCCAGTAGAATGCACTGTTGTTAGTGTGTATAATTTAAAAGGAGTTCTTATTGCGAGTAAGAATGTGCAAGGGAATATTACAACAATTGCGGCACCAAGCACAAGCGGCACATATATTGTGAAAGTAAGTTCAGGTGAATGCACGGAGCAAGTTAAAATTTTGGTAAAATAGAAAGCTTACAATTATGGTAAAAAAGATAATGATAGGAGCAGTAGCAGGCATGTTTGCCTGCACTGCAGCCTTTGCACAAGCTGAGGATCCAGCACCAATGAAGAAACACGAAGTGTTTGTGTCATTAGGTGGAGGATTGTCTAGTATGCAATATGAAACTCATCTTGGAAATTCTGAAGCTGAAACAGGCTGGAATTTTGGTATAGGATATAGCTATAAATTGAACCGCAGTTGGAGCATAAATGCTGGTTTTGAATTGGCAAAATATGCATCAAGTATGAAAGGAAGTGATTTCAGTGAATCATACGACACGAATGATGGGGAATATGACTTCACTTTTAAAACGAAGGTTTCAACTTATTCAGAATCGCAGCGGGCATTGTATCTAAACATTCCAATCATGGCACAATATGAATTGCCAATTGGGAATAAACTTAATTTTTATGTGGCAGGAGGTGCTAAGATTGGCATTCCAATTTCATCAACTTACACAGTAGCGCATCCAACAGTATATAATGAGGGATATTATCCAGATTTAAACATTACGTATAATTATTTAAATTATAAAGGATTTGGAACATTTTATCCACTAGATGAAGAGAATGACCTAGACTTGAAATTTGCCGTATCGGTATCTTTGGAAACAGGTGTGAAATGGAAATTCTCCAAGAAACTAGATCTATATACTGGAGTTTATGCAGACTATGGTTTGACGAGTGTTAAACCAGATGATGCAGGGACGTTAGTGAATTATGATCCAACAGCTGAAAATAACTTTGTGCTGAATAGTGTGTTGAACTCAAGCCAAGTTAATGGTAGTTCGCTTTCAGACAAGGTGATTCCAGTTTCTTTTGGACTGAAAATTAGAATGGCATTACCATTCTAGGTTTTAGGATGAGGATTGGCTCTATATTTGCTAAAAAATGGCAGGTATAGAGCCTTTTTGTATAATATTTTTTCAGAATGGGCGTTTGCAATTTGCACCAACATGATGCACGATATTCTTAATAGAGTTTTTATTTTTATGAAACAGATTTTAATGAAACAGATTTTAATTTTAGCAGTATTGTTGAATTTAGTCACATCTTCTTTCGGACAAGACAGTCGTCAGGATAAGCGCTTAGCAAAGTATGTAGATAATATCATATCAGAGAAGTTCGAAGATAGCACGCCAGGATGTGCCGTATTAGTGGCAAAGAATGGAAAAATTATCTTAGAAAAGGGTTATGGCATAGCCAATTTAGAACTGAATGCGTCTGTGAAGCCAGAAATGGTTTTTAGAATAGGTTCGATAACGAAACAATTTACAGCGGTAGCTATTCTTCAACTGATTGAAAAAGGAGAACTTTCTTTGAATGACAGTATTCAAAGAGTTATTCCAAACTTTAACACGAGAGGAAAGATTATCACAATAGAAAATTTATTAACACATACTTCTGGGATAATAGGTTATGAACGCTTCGACTCAAAGATTCCTAATGCGATGAGAGTAGAGTTTAAACCAGAAGTTATAATAGATAGTTTGAATGGTTTTTCACTTGAATTTGAACCAAACACCAAATTCAATTATAGCAACTCCAATTATTTCCTTTTAGGCTATATGATAGAGAAAATTACAGGAAAGTCATATCAGCAGTATCTAAGAGAGAATATTATTGAACCAGCGGGTTTAAGTACTACCTATTATGATAGTCAAACCAAAATAATTCCTAATCGGGCTAGTGGTTATTCCTATTGGGATGGTGCATATCATAATTCGGAATTCATAAGTATGTCTCTCGCCTATAGTGCTGGAGCAATGATTTCTAGTGTGGGCGATTTGTTTAAATGGCACCAAGCGCTGTATGCGAATAAATTATTGAAGAAAGAAACGCTAGACAGAGCATTAACTCCCTATCGCCTCGCAGATGGATCTAAAATTGCTTATGGCTATGGTTTTTTTATAATTCAGGAAGAGGAGTTTAAATCAATTGGACATGGTGGTGCCATCGATGGTTTTAAAGCGGGCGAAACCTATTTCCCTGAAGAGGATATCTTCATTGCTGTCCTTTGTAATACGGAACGTGAACAAAGTGAGCAAATGATTAATATAATCGAAGATGCTGTTCTGAATAATAATATTACTAAGACCAAAGGGAAAGTGGTGTTAAGCGAATCTACTTTGGACTCTTATGTGGGTACATACACCAATGAGGAATATGGAGAAAGTCTATATGTTTATAAAGAAAATGGACGTCTTTATGGTGATCTTTCTAATGGAACGGGTCGTCACATGGTATTCAAGCCATTAAGTAAAACGAAGTTTCTTCTTCCTCAAATCATTCGAATTAGAACAACTTGTGATTTTATTTTGGAAGATAACAATGTAACGAAGATAATTTTCTATCAAGAGAAAGCTAATGAGTTTATTCGGAAATAGAATTATTCATTTTAGGAGACATCTAAAAATCTGCAGTAAGGTCATTTTGATTTAATGAGGTTTATAATGGATTAACATGGAAGATGGCTCATTATTTGCAGCCAATTAACTTTCATGAATTTCAAGTTACAGGTGGTGTAGAAGCATCTCCATTGTATCAAAATCCATATTGGCCAATAGAATCTGGAATTAGTGCATTGCAGTAGAAAAGCATTACTTTGTTTTAGAAAATATTAAAAGGAAAAAGTTGAATTTTAGGGGGGATAGAATGTTATCCCCCCTTTTTTTATTAAGTGTAATTCTTTAAAAAAAAGTAAAATATGAAGAACATGTGTGTTAGTTTAGCACTGTGGATAAGCTTGTTTTCTGGAGGAGTGTTCGCACAGGAAATTTGGCAAAATCCAGAAAGGAATGCTGAAAATCGTCTTCCTATGCATAGTGCATATTTCGCCTATGAATCAGAAGAAAAAGCGTTTGAGAATAGAAAAGAAAGTTCTGAAAATTTTTTCAGCCTAAATGGAACATGGAAGTTTCAATGGGTGGAGCATGCTTGGCTTCGTTCGACAGACTTTTATAAAGTAGATTTAGATGATACAAATTGGGATAAAATATCGGTGCCAGCAATGTGGGAGCTCAATGGATATGGTTCACCAATCTATGTTAACAACGGATATCCTTGGAGAAATCAGTCGGAAGTTAATCCGCCCACGGTGCCGGAAGAAAATAACAATGTGGGTAGTTACCGTAGGGAAATTGTTTTGCCAGCAGAATGGGCAGGGAAGCAGATTATTGCTCATTTTGGCTCAGTAACATCTAATATAGCTCTTTATGTGAATGGGAAATATGTGGGATATAGCGAGGATAGCAAGCTGGAAGCTGAATTTGATTTAACGAAATTCTTAAAGCCAGGAAAAAATCTCATCGCTTTTCAAGTTTTTCGTTGGTGCGATGGGAGCTATTTAGAAGACCAAGACTTTTGGCGTTTTTCAGGCGTGGCGCGCGATTGCTATCTTTATGCTCGCAATAAAACGCACATAAAAGATTTAAAAGTAACACCCGATTTGGTGAATGATTACACCGATGGAACGCTGGCTGTGCGTGTGAGTCTTTCAGCAAAAGCAACAGTGGGGATTCAACTGGAAGATGAGCAGGGAATTGTGGTGGCTGAAAAGCAGCTATCAGGATCGGGGGAATTGAGCACAATGTTGGAAGTGAAGAATCCACTAAAATGGACGGCGGAAACTCCAAACTTATTCACGCTTACTGCTACGCTCAAACAAGGAGGTGTTGTGAAAGAGGTAATTCCTGTGAAGGTGGGATTCCGCAAGGTAGAGATGAAAAACAATCAGCTTTGTGTGAATGGTCAGCCAATCCTTATTAAGGGTGTTAATCGTCATGAACTTGACCCCGATGGCGGTTATGTAGTTTCACCTGAGCGCATGGAGCAAGATATTCAGATGATGAAAAGATTCAACATCAATGCTGTGCGAACCTGTCATTATCCTGATGATAATCTGTGGTATGAACTGTGTGATAAGTATGGTTTGTATGTGGTGGCGGAAGCGAATATTGAATCGCACGGCATGGGCTATGGAGAAAAGACTTTGGCGAAAAATAAGCAATTTGCACTTGCGCATTTAGAACGCAATGAACGCAATGTGTTGAGGAATTTCAACCATCCGTCAGTGATTGTGTGGTCGCTCGGCAATGAAGCTGGTTTTGGTGAGAACTTTGAGGCTTGTTATCGCTGGATAAAAAACTACGACCCTTCACGTCCGGTGCAGTATGAACAAGCTCATGGAAATGAGTTTACCGATATATACTGTCCCATGTATTTAGATTATAAGCGGAGCGATGAATACTGCAAAGCCGATAAAAACAAACCTCTCATTCAATGCGAATATGCACATACAATGGGAAATTCAGGTGGCGGATTTAAGGAGTATTGGGAGATGGTGCGCAAATATCCGCTTTATCAAGGTGGATTTGTGTGGGATTTTGCCGACCAATCGATACGCTGGAAAAATAAAGATGGGAACTCATTCTTTGCCTACGGTGGTGATTTTAATCCATATGATGCAAGCGACAATAATTTCTTGAATAATGGTTTGGTGAGTCCCGATCGTGTGCCTAATCCACATTTATATGAGGTGGGTTATCACTATCAGTCAATTTGGTCGAATTTACTTGATGTGAATACTGGTAAATTGGAGATTTTCAACGAATATTTCTTTCGCAACTTGTCGAACTTCTACTTGGAGTGGGAAATATTAGTTAATGGGAAGGTAATGTGTCAATCGGTACTTAACGATTTGCAAGTGGAGCCTCAGCAAAAAGGAACGGTGCAACTGGTTTTTCCTGATAGGAGTTTTTGGGAAGGTAGAGAAGTACTGTTGAATTTGACATATAAATTGAAATCTGCTGAGCAGTTGCTTCCTGCGGGATATGCTTTGGCAAAGCAACAAATAGAGTTGCAAGCGTGGGTGCCGAATGATTTGACTTTAAGCAATAAACAAGCAGTGAATCAAGCGGTGGAGGAGCCCATAATTGTAGATACCGATTATAATTTCTTGATTGTGGAAGGCGATCAATTTCGCTTAGAATTCAATAAAAGGAGTGGTTACTTATGCCGATATGTAGTGAATAAAGTGTCGATATTGGGTGAGGGTGCGGAATTGAAGCCAAACTTCTGGCGAGCACCTACTGATAATGATTTTGGGGCGCAATTGGAACTTAAATATACCGCGAGGAAGGATCCTTATTTAAATCGAAA
>JBKEAC010000034.1:0-18501 GCA_047971925.1 Mangrovibacterium sp. | reverse complement strand
TCAGTTTTCACCATAAAGGAGTGCTATATTACAAAAACTGAATTCAGTTTTCACCATATAGGAGTGCTATATTACAAAAACTGAATTCAGTTTTTACCATATGGGAGTGCTATATTACAAAAACTGAATTCAGTTTTCACCATATAGGAGTGCTATATTACAAAAACTGAATTCAGTTTTTACCATATAGGGGTGCTATATTACAAAAACTGAATTCAGTTTTTACCATATAGGAGTGCTATATTACAAAAACTAAAATGTTTTAAGTAATAAATGTTACTTTTTAGGAGCTATTTTTCGTTTGGAATCTCCTCACATCTTTAAAAGGAGATTGAATATGCTTGAATTTAGAGAGAAATAGGCTGAAATATTTTGCGATGTGCTGTGTTGAGTTAAATAGTTATATAACTTAATATTGCAAATTTAGTATAGAAATTTTTAAAAAAATCTCGAATATATCGTTTGTGTATTACGATATTTGAAATATATTTGCAAGAAATATAACCAATAAAATACTAATAAACATGGCACGACCAACAAAAAAAGGGATGGACTACTTTCCACTAGATGTAGATTTCTTTGAAGATGAGAAGATTGAAGCGATAGGCGTTTATTTCGGCATGCAAGGCGAATATGCAGCTATTCGTCTTCTATGCATGATTTACAGAAATGGCTATTATGTGCATTGGAATGAATTGTCGCGTGTGAAGCTCAAAAAGTGTATGCCCGAATTAACGGGAGCACAGCTCGATGAGATTGTTGAAAAACTGGTGGAGTGGAATTTTTTCTCACCTGAGCTCTATAAAGAACATGGCGTGCTCACCTCGCGAGGCATTCAGCGACGATTTGCCGAGGTGTTGAAGAAGCGACGATTATCGAATGAAAAACTTGTTTTTTGGATTCTCGATGATCAATCGGCTGATGATCAATCGGCTGATGAGGAGAAGGGCAATCGGGTGAAATTGAAAAAAGAAGAGTTATTACATGCAGAAACATCGGAAAACTTGCAAAAACTCGAGTTATTACATGTAGAAACTACACAAAGTAAAGTAAAGGAAATTAAAGTAAATGAAAATACACATCAAAAAGAGGTGGTGTGTGTGAATCGAAAAATTGAAAATGAGAGGGTGGGTGATTCACGGGTTGACAATCGAAAAAATGAAAATCATTCACTCGATGAAAACGCCGACGATGTTCGAAAAAATGAAAATGTGAAGGTAAGAAGTTTGCGGCGCAATGTTGCGAAAGCTTCCAATCCGAATGCAGCCGACGAGCCTTCCTCGATGATGCAAGTTGAGGAATTGAAACCCGATGAGCTTGCTGAGTTTCAAGAAATTCAACAGAAAATGATGCGCTTCTTCGGCTTCAATGAGCAGCAGAATTTCAATGTGATGCGTGAGTTTTCTAGCTTCATTTTCGCTATGAAGTCGCAAAATCAACTTGCATATTTTCGACAACAGTTTGAAAACTACATGACGCACAAAACACGAAGTGGTGAGCGTTTGCATGGCTGGCGTGCCTTCATTGGAACATCGAAAGAAAACTATGCCGATGGTGGTTGGAATTCTGCCAACTGGGAAAAGTGTTTAAACGCTTGGTTGGGGGCGAAGGGAAATGCGCAAAATTCGGTGCCTGCGCACATGAAGCATGACAATGAGTTTAAAAATTCGTATTCGTTTTAGATTATTCCTTAAAAGTTTGAAATATGGAAAAACGTTTTAGCGCAAACATTGCAGCTATTAGGGTTCGCAACTTGCCGCGCTTGAGTTTTGGCAATGTGGAATATTGCAGGAGATTGCTCTTCCATGCTTTGCAGGAAATTGATCGTTCGCGAAAGATTGTTTGGTTGCCCGAATATGAAGAAGTGTCGAACTGGATGAGCGATAATGGTGGTAAGGGACTGTTTCTCACGGGCGATTGCGGACGGGGGAAGTCGAATATTATTGCTTTTGCCTTGCCTTTTTTGTTTGCGCACTATCCGTGTTTTGAAAGGCAGGTAGCTGGGAAGATTTTGCAGCCGGTGCATGCCGATGATTTGCACGAGGAGTTGCAGAAAGGGATGTTGAAGCGTGCTTTCTATGTGGTTGATGAGGTGGGAGCTGAAATGCTTGAGAATGTCTATGGGTCGAAATATTATCCGTTCATGCGCCTCATGAATAAGGCAGAAGATGAGTTGAAGTTGTGCTTCTTTTCGAGCAATTTGACGGCTAGGCAGCTGGAAGATAAGTATGATGGGAGAACCTTGGAGCGGGTGAGCAGGTTGTGCAAGGTGGTTAAGTTTTCGGGTGCAAGCATGAGATGTTAGCGTGAAATGTTGCGCAGCCGGGTGAGCGATTGGAGTGGAAATCCTTTTAAGTGGGCTTTGTCTTTTGCCCACTTAAAAGATTGCAACGGAAAGCGCGACGGCATGGCTAGGCTAGGGGTGGGGCAGATGCCGGCACCCCCAAGAAAGGGAATGATGAATTTAATGAAAGAGCTGCGCGAGTTGAGGGCTGGTGTGGTTTAAAACGATGAAAAACAGATGAATCCTAATATAAAGGACTATATAAAAGCGCAATATTTTGTTTGGTTGAAATGTGCGAAGTGGCATTGCAAAAGGGCGAAGATGGGCGATGAGGCGAGCGATTTGCTGCATGAGGTTTTGGAGAAATTGATTACGACGAACAAGGTTTTGTTGGAGCGTTTGTTTAATGCGCAAGATGAAATGGGGAGAGAACTTGATCGTTATGTTGTGAAAATGATTAAGTTGAATGTTTATTCGCCCAGTTCGCCATATTTGCGAGCAAGGCGGTTGGGTTTGAAGGAAAGAGATGTTGGAGTGCGATTATTTCGGATTAAAGAAAAGCAAAATGATTATTTATCGGCGCATTATGAAGCAATTCGTCAATTGATGATTGATAAGAAATTTGATGAAGAATCGCAGCGATTGGTTTTGTGGCGTTTGGGCGGAGAAACGCTCGATAGTTATCCGAGCGATGAGCCACGGCACCAAGTTTATCGGCGGTTTCGGTGTTTATATGAGCAGCTTGAGGGGCAGGGAGAGGCATTGCTGGAAGCGGTTGAGCAGGAGGAGGAATTGATTGAGTGTGTTCGTGGTGAATGTGATTATGATTAGAAAAATGAAAAGGAAAAATGCGAGTAGCTGTGAAAATTTCAACATGAATTTAAAAAAAGGCTTTCAAATGATAAAAGGAATATGTTTTTGATGCTTTTAATGTTAATTTTTATCGTTCATGCTTAATTTTGTGAAATTATTATTTATATTTGCATGTGACTTTTTGAGTTAGAAAGTGCGATTTGTCAAACATAATGCTTGTTTGATTTCAGATGATAAGGATTAGGAAGATTATTGCTTATGATTTTCGGTTAAAAGATGAAAAAAAGTTTTTAATTAATTATATTTATGAAGAATTATTTCGTAAAAAGAATTAACGGCACAAGCACACTCCGCATGGGGCGCGCAAAAATGGGCATACTATTATTATTAGTAGCCTTTTTTAGTGTGACAACTGCTATGGCTGTTGATGAATCGACGTTTGGCTCGGCACTGCAAGAGCAAGCGGGAAAGCGCACCATCTCGGGTAAGGTGGTTGATGATAAGGGTAATCCGCTTCCAGGAGTTACAGTTGTAATTCAGGGAACGCAAACGGGAACTTTAACCGATGGAGATGGAAAATATTCTATTCAAGTTGGTGAGAAAGATGCCTTGAACTTCTCTTTTATTGGCTTTAAAACACAATTGCTTTTGGTTGAAGGTCAGTCGAAACTTGATGTTTCGTTGAAGTCGGAAATTGAGAATATTGAAGAAGTTTCGGTTGTTGCATTCGGTCAGCAAAAGAAAGAAAGTATTGTTTCTGCTATTACCACGGTGAAGCCAGAGGCCTTGAAATCGTCGAATTCCGATTTAACATCGTCGTTTGCGGGTAACATTGCTGGTTTGATTGGTTGGGACACAGGTGGTGCACCGGGAGCTTTGACAGAGGGCGAGATGAACACGAAATTCTATATTCGTGGTATTACTTCGTTTCAGAGCGATGCGAATATTGATCCGCTTATTTTGTTAGATGGTATTGAGGTTTCGAAACTCGACCTTGCACGTATTGACCCAGATGATATTGAGTCGTTCAACGTGATGAAAGATGCTTCGGCAACAGCCATGTATGGAGCACGTGGAGCTAACGGGGTTATTTATGTAACTACTAAAAAGGGTGAGGCAGGAAACATGCGTGCCACCGTTCAATATGAAAGAATTTGGAGTATGCCAACACGTGAAATCGATGTGGTTGGTCCGCAAGAATACATGCGTTTATACAACCAAGCATCGTTGGGTAGAGGCATGACACAAACGCCGGTTTATTCGGAAGAGAAAATTCGCAACACGGGCAGTTCGCGTTACCCAAGTTGGGTTTATCCGGCAAACGATTGGTATTCGCAGTTGTTTAAGGACTATTCTGTAAATAATCACTTTGGTTTGAACGTGCGTGGTGGTGGTGAGAAAATTCAATATTACGTGTCGTTGAATCACAATCGTGATAACGGTATGCTAGAAACCGACCCTATTAACCAGTTTGATGCGAACATTTTGAATCAACAAACGAACTTCAGAACGAACATTAATGTTGATTTGACGAAGACAGCTAAGTTGGTGATGAACACTTTCTCAACCTATGATAATTATCATGGAACAATTGCAAGTGTTAGTCAGGCTTATGCCATGGCATTCAATGCTAGTCCGGTTGATTTTGCGATGACTTATCCGGTTGAAGGAACCGATTATGATTGGCCCCACATTGCTTTTGGTGGAGCACGTTCAAGCACGAACCCTTATGCAGAGATTCAAAAGGGTTATCAAGATCGCATTCGTTTTTCAACGATCAACAACTTTGAGTATATTCAAAACTTGAGCTCTTTGGTGAAAGGTTTGGAGTTCCGTGGAACTATTGGTTTAACAAAAACGGGTTATTTTGCTAATGCATATGCCTACACGCCATGGCAATATACGCTTGCGAGCTATGATTTTGTGACTGGCGAGCATGAGTTAACGCCACTTAATGAATCGGGAGGTTCATCGGAGTTGAAGAAATCGAGTGATATTAACACGAAGAACTCAAGTACTACGATGGATTATCAGGCTCGTGTTTTGCACTCGGCAGCATGGGATGCTCATCAAACGAGTTTCACTGGTGTGTTTACTGCTCGTCAGAGTGACAACAGTACTGCCGATGATATTTTAACGAGTTTGCCATCGCGTAACATTAGTTTTGCTTTCCGTGGAACTTATGGTTATAAAGATCGCTACTTTGCTGAAATGAGTGTTGGTATTAATGGTTCAGAGCGTTTTGCGCCGGGTAACCGCATTGGATATTTTCCAGCGGGTGGTATTGCTTGGGTAGCAACACAAGAAGATTTCCTTCGTTCGGCATCGAAATGGTTGAGTTATTTGAAGCTTCGTGGTTCATATGGTATAACAGGTAACGATGGAGTAATAAATGACCCACGTTTTGTTTATTTGGAATCGATTGGAAGTACAACAGGTTTCGTTATGGGGCCAACAAGCACGAGTTCTGCAAAGAACATTTACAACATGCTTAGCTATGGAAATGAGGAAACACAATGGGAGATTGCAGAGCAATCGAACTTGGGTATCGACTTCCGTCTTTTCGGAGGATTAATTGATGTAACGTCTGATATCTATCAAGAAATTCGTCATAACATTTACACATATCGTAATAACTTGCCATTGTCGTTGGGATTATATCAGTCGCCACTCGATAATATTGGTAAGGTTCGTTCGCGAGGAGTTGATATTGCTGCGAAAGTTCAACATGCTTTCTCATCGGATTTCTACTTCTTGTTAAACGGAACATTCACTTATAATAAATCGACTTATTTGGAAGTTGAAGAGGCTTTAGGCAAACCAGATTGGCAAAAGAGAAAAGGTCATGACATTTCGCAACAATTTGCGTATATTGCCGATGGACTTTTCCAAGATCAAGCAGAGATTGACAACTCACCTTTCCAAGCGGGCGATATTCAACCGGGCGATATTAAGTATCGTGATGTTGATGGTAGCGGAACAATCGACGTGAATGATGCTGTTCTTGCTGGTTATCCTGAAACGCCACGTATTATCTATGGTTTGAGTGCATTCGTGGGTTACAAGAGTTGGGAGTTCTCAATGGCATTCCAAGGATCGGGCAACAGAACGTTCTTCTTGAATCCTGAGCAATTATCGCCGTTCTATAATAACCGTGCAGTACTTCGTGAAATAGCCGATAGTCACTGGACAGCAGAGAACCAAGCAAGTCGTCCGTTCTGGCCTAAGTTATCGCCAAACAATATTATCGACCACAACCCACAAGAGGAGTATGATAACGAAGAGAATGTGGAAACACGTAAGAGTACTTATTTCATGAGAAGTGGGAAGTTCATTCGATGCACAAACATAGAAGCAGCCTATTATATTAATAAGCGTCATTTAGAGCGTTTCAATATTAATAACTTCAAGATTTATGTTAGAGCTAACAACCCATTCTTGATTAGTAATTTTGATATTTGGGATATCGAGTTAGGTGAAAGTGGATTTAATTATCCGATTCAAAAGACCTATTCAATTGGTGTTAACTTTAGCTTCTAATTGCAAAAAAAATAAGATAGTATGAAATATATGAAATATAAAAGCATTGTTTGTGCGGCAGCCCTTACGCTCTCGTTCACGGCATGCGATAGTTATTTAGATGTTGTGCCAGAAAGAGATATTCTTTCGTTAGATAACATCTTCCAAAAGGAGAGTACTGCTTTACAGTTCTTCTATGGCTCTTATCGTAGTTATTTGAATGGAGGTTCGTTGATTTCCGATCCGGCTCTTACTGCAGGTGGTGAGTTCACAACAGGAAACTATTCGCGCTATGAAACTTATTCGAGCTATGGAGTGATTGATGGATTTAGAATATCAATGGGCTTGCAAAGTGCTTCAGATCCACTTAAACCGCTTTGGGATACCTCGAAGAGTTATTATGTGGCAATTCGCGATTGTAATACTTTCATTGATTATGCAAATCGTGAGGGCACAATTAGCAACATGACAGATGATCGTCGTGCGAAATATATTGCGAGTGCTAAAGCCATCAAAGCGCTTTATTACTTCGAATTGGTGCGCATGTATGGTCCGATTTCATTGGCACCAACAGCCATTTCGGTTGAAGCAGATTTATCGGATATGTTAACAGAGCGTGCTCCGGTTGATGTTTGTTTCGATGAAATCGTGAATTTGTTTGATGCCGCTGTTGCCGATGTTGATTTGAGCAGTGTGCAGGCACAAGATGAATTGGGAATGTTAACACAAGAGGCAATCATGGCTTATAAGGCTAAAGCTTTGTTGTGGGCAGCTAGTCCGCTTTATAACGGAAACACGTGGTATTCAAATTTCAAGAACTCAAAAGGAGAGCAGTTGTTTGATCAATCGGTTGATGTGAATAAATGGAAGAGAGCAGCAGAAGCAGCCGATGAAGCGGTAGCATTCTGCGAAGGACAAGGATTGCACTTATATAATGAATATAAATTGGAGACATCAGATAAGTTGAATGTAATTCGTAACATTCAGAAATCGGTAATTCCAGTTGAATATGATTCACCTGAATTGCTTCACGGTGTGCACACCATGAATGCCAATGACATTTCTTATCGTTTGCCACAATATAAAGTGGGAACAACATCATATACCTCACAAGCTTTCGGACATATTGTTCCCGATATGCGTATGGTTGAATTGTTCTACACCGACAACGGATTGCCAATTGCCAATGATAGATTCTGGGATTACAGTAACCGTTGGAAAATGGGAACAGAAACATCATATGACTATAAAAACGTGTTGGCTTTGAATACATCGGTGCTTAACATGCACTTGAAACGTGAAGCTCGTTTTTATGCCGATATTGCTTTCGATAAAGGAATCTGGAAACGTAAAGATGAGTATGTGCAAATGGACCCTTACCGTAATGGTATGAATGGTATCACTGAGTTAACTCAAAATCAGAATTCACCCTACAACATTACAGGATATTGGGTAAAAAAATTGGTGAGCGATGCAAACTATGCAAAAGGAACAACCGTTTACACCAACCCAACAGCTCCTTTCCCAAAATTGCGTATGGCTGAGCTATACTTAATTCAGGCAGAAGCATGGAACGAAGCAGAAGATAGCGATGCGGCACGAGCGAAAGCTATTGCAGCACTCGATAAAGTGCGTGAAAGAGCAGGTATTCCTGGAGTAGCAGAATCGTGGGAGAGTTATTCAAACAACACAACCAAGCATAAATCACAAGCAGGATTGCGTGAAATTATTCAACAAGAGCGCATGATTGAGTTGGCTTTCGAAGGACACGTGTTCTGGGATTTAAGACGTTGGAAGATTGCTCATGATAATAACTTTGGCATGTCTCTTACTAATCCACAACGAGGTTGGAACGTGTTTGGTGAAACAAGTTCGCAGTTCTACAATAATTACCAAGGACCAATTGTGGTTTGGAGAGATATGGAGTTTCAAACGCCACGCGATTACCTATGGCCAATTCGTGATGAAGAAATTCAACGAGCAGCTATTGTGCAAAATCCAGGTTGGTAATCTTTTTTTAAATGAATAAAGAATAAACAAATGAGAAATAAAATATTATATCTACTTGCTTTCGTTCTGTTCTTCTCTTGTAAAGAAGATGAAAGTAATTATTTCGATGTTGACATGACCGATTTGCAAGTGAGCTTTGAGCCTATTCCTGGTGGTGCTTATCTGAATTATAAGTTGCCTGCCAACACCGATGTTTACGCTATTCAAGCAAAATATAAAGACCTTAATGGTAAGGATATGCTTATTAAAGGTACTTACTCGGCAACTCAAATGAAGCTTTTCGGTTTCAATGCAGCGCAATCGTCGGTACCTGTTGAAATTAGTTTGATCGATAAAAACGAAAACGTATCTGATGTGTTGAATAAAACATTCTCAACATTACCAAGTGCAGCAGTGGCTGTGTTCGATGTGTTGGAAGTGAAATCGGGTTGGAACGGATTCCGTATCTCTTATCCTGGTTTGGGAAGTGAAACAGAAGGAGTGCTTAACATCTTCACGGTGGGAATTGACCCAAAAACTCAAAAGCTCGATACAATCTTGCTTGATACTACTCCGTTGCAATCAACCGATTTTGTGTATAATTACACCGATGCCGCCGACACTGTTAACTCTTGTGTGGTGGTGTTGCGTGCCGATGATTATCGCGGAAATATAGCAAAACGTGAAGTCTATGAAGCTACACCCGTGCGTGCAACACAAATTCCTCAAGCTAATCTCGACCTTATTCAAGGATCAAGCTGGGAAATTGAAGATCCAAACTATGCTGGTGAGAAATACTTGTTCGATGGCGATAAAATTGGTTGGCAAAACTTGCAAAACAGTAAGGGTACTAATGTGCTTTATTATGCCTTCCTTTCTGTGAAAGATGATCAGTGTGTTACAGCAACAAATGCTGCCGATCCTGAAAGTACTAAAAACGTTTGGACTTTCGACTTGTCGGCTGAAGAAGAAGTGGCTTCTGTGCGTGTCTACTCTTCGCTTTATGCTCGTATCCCTGGTAACACAGGTGCTGGACTTTTCCCAATGAACCAAACGGCTCGATGGTATTTGCCTAATAACATTGAAATCTATGGAACTAATAATCCGAATGCTACTATTGCTGAGTGCGACACCCTTGGTAGTTACTCAGAATATCAATCGTTGTCGGAAGAATATAAATGGATTTATCCTGCTGTTTACAATGACTACGGTTATGCTTTTTCCGACTTAGATAAGTTCAAGCAATTAGATCCTAATTATTTGGAAATTGCTTTTGAGGTAACGGGAAATAAATATCGTTACATTAAAATTAAAGTCTTTGAACTTTTTGAATACTCGATTAACAGTACGGAATACGTTCCTTCGCAATTGTTTATGCAGGAATTTGAAGTGTATAAGAAACTTGATGACGCTTCGGCTGAATAATGAATGCTTAATATTAAAAGATTATGAAACAGTTTAAAATATTATTCCTTTTCTTGGCTGTTGCCTTCACCGCTTGTGAGTCGATGGACGAAACATTCGATGCTGGCGAACGTGCTAGAAGTGTGGGGAAATGTTCCGACTTGAACATTGAAACAGGTTGGAAACGCGTGAAGCTTTCATGGACTAACAACGTTGACCCTGCCATCGAATTTATTCACCTTTATGGTTTGCAAGGTGCCGACACCGTGCTAAACGAAATGTTGCCTGCCGGAACTACTACTTTTGAAACAGAGGCAAACTTAACAAGCAGTAGTGTGCAATATTCTCTCGTGGCTATTGATTTAGATGGTAATCGTTCATTGACAACTTCGTTATATGCTCGTGCCTATGATTATGATTCGGAGCAAGTAACCTTGTGGCAAACAATGCGTCGTGCGCATTATTTTGTGAATGATGGTTCGAGCGATCGTTTGCTTTTATTCCTATATGATGGCTATACTGTTTCGGGCACTGACACCACCTGGGCGGTGCTTGATGCTAAAATTAAATACACGCTTGGTAGCGGCGAACTTGTGGAGCGTAATTTGGATAAAGGGGAGTTGTCAAAAAGTTTGATTATTATTGATGGTATCGATAAAACGAAAGATATCACCCTTGAGAAAACCATGAAATTGGAAGAGTGTTATGATATTATTTCATTTGATCCTGTGGTGTTGGCTAAAGAAGGCGATAAAGATTTTAATAATTATTCTCCCGACTTCTTGAACAACATTAAAACTCGTTATGATTATGCAACAAACGACCAAGCTATTGCTGCTCTCGACACGCTAACTACCTTGTATTTCGATCGTGATATTTCTTCTTTCGAAAACATCATGTATATGCCGAATTTGAAAAAAGTATATCTAGGATATAATCGTATCATGGGATCTAGTTACTCTCGTAATGCTACTTATTGCGCTAAAATTACCGATGACATCGAATCGAGCATGCTAGCTCTTGAAACCATGTTTGAAAGAAGAGGTGTGACAGTGAATGCTTATGGTAATCATTATGACATGTTGGCATACAAAGCAACAACCGAAGGGAAAAAATTTGTTACTTACTCTACAGGTTCACGCTCGTACATTTCTGCCGATTTCCTTCCAACAGCTGATCAAATTGGCACGCTCGATGAAGAAACTGCATCGATTGCAGGGGGATGGCAACTTTCAACCTATGCATCTGTTGATGCCTCAGGTTCGTTGAAAGCCCTTATTGGTGGAAACTTAGCTACAAACATGTTTGGAGTATTGCTACTTACATATAGCGATTTAGGTAACTTCTACTGGCGTCCAATGATGTCGGCCGATTCAGTTCGTTCGCATGAAATTGTTTACGACTTGCTTGAAGAAAAAGATATCAAAGGTTTCTTCTTCCGTCAATGCTCGCAAACTTCTGAAGCTTCTACAGCAATGTATCCTGAAGCTATCGAGGCGTACTATTCTGCCGATGGTAGAGTGTGGAATCCTATATATGATAACTTCTCTTCAGTTTATGTGGGCACTTCGCCTGCTGAGGTTACATTTATTGAACCAGTGAAAGAAATTAAAGGGCAATACATTAAACTCGTAGTGTCCGACAAAGTGAGCACTGGAGGTAATTATGTAATTGTATCGAAGTTCTTCCCCTATTTTAATTAATGAGATAGAATGATAATATATTTAAAAAAGGTGCTATTTTATAGCACCTTTTTTTGTATATATATTTGAAATTAATATCTTTGATATCTAAATCAAGAAAATACATTATATATGCACAAAGCGATATCGAAAATTAAAAACTTGGCAATCCTGATTTTTCTTGCAACTTTTGCCCTTGCTGCAAATGCTCAAACAGGTGCAGTGAGTAGTTCAACAGGTGTTGTGAAAGGAGTATTGCCAAATGGTTTGACCTACTACATCCTCCAAAATGATGCCCCTAAAGGCAAGGTGAACTTCTACCTCATGCAAGATGTTGGTGCTATTCTTGAAGATGACAATCAAAACGGTTTAGCCCACTTCCTCGAACACATGGCATTCAACGGAACAACAAACTTCCCCGAAAATACCATCATGGCGGAGTTCTCGGCGAAAGGTTTGAAATCGAGTATCAATGCGCACACCTACATGGATAAAACCATTTATCACTTCACCGACATCCCTACGAACGATGTTGCTTTCACCGATAAATGCTTGCTCATCCTCTACGATTGGTGTAACAGTCTAACGCTTTCGCAAGAGAAAATCGATTCTGAAAGATTGGTTATTCTTGAAGAAAAAAGAACTCGCAACGACTTGAACTTCCGTATTAAAGAAGCTTCCGATCCGCTAACGTTCAACAACTCAAAATATGCTCAACGAAACATCATTGGTACAGAAGATATTCTTAAAAACTTCAAACGCGATGAACTTGTAAACTTCTATCACAAATGGTATCGTGCCGATTTGCAAGCTATCGTTGTAATCGGTGATGTTGATGTTTTCCAAACGGAAACAAAAATAAAACGCTTGTTCTCGCAAGTGCCTAAACCCGAAAATCCCGCTGAAAGATATCACATCACGATTCCCGACAACAAAGAAACGCTCTTTGAACAAGTGCGCGATGTCGAAAGTAAAAGCAAAAGTATCAACCTGGGATATCGTGTGAACTTCAACGAAACTCACGATGGTACTTATCAAAACCTATTGGTGAACATCATGGTGCAAGCTCGTGCTCGTCAGCTGGTGAAACAAGATTCGCTCGACTTGCGACATGTGAGCATTGCCTTCCAAAAAATTGCCTATGGCTATGCACAATATGCAATTAGTGTTATTCCTAATGAGGGCAGGGATAAAGAGGCGCTTCAAGCCGTGCTGAACATGCACAAGGATATCACTCAGAATGGTTTCACCGAAAAGGAATATGAAGAAGCAACCAATTTCTACTTGAACGCTTACCGCGGAAATGCTAAGGCTAACGGCAAAACAACCAATGGAAATTATTTCGACGATATCGATAAAAACTTCATCGATAAAGTCGATATTATTGACGCTAACGCCAAACTCAAAGGATTCCAAAACTACATTAAAAACAACGATGGAATTTCAATTGGTAAAATTATAAACGACTATGTTTCTTCGCCTAACAAAAGTATTCTGCTTGTTGGAAACAAAACAACTAGCTTGCTTTCTAAAGAAGACATTATTGCCATTGAAAATGCGGTGACTCCCGTGCAAGTTCTTCCCGATTTCAACAAGAATGAAGAAACAGCTCCTGCCCGTGAAGTGCTTCCTGCAGGTAGTGTTCTTAATGGTTCAACGGTGCAAAACTCAGAGAAAATTAAAGAACTTGGTGCCGAAAAATGGACGCTTGCCAATGGCGCAACGGTCATTTATCGTGAAAACCCTTATCAAAAGAATGTGGTAACGCTCTATGGCACTTCCGATGGCGGAACATCGGTGCTTCGTGGCGATGAACTTGCTGCCGGCATGGCATTTGCACAGTATAACAGCTTCTTCGGAATTGAAGGTTTCACTCCCGAAGAACTCGAAAAATACTACAAAGATAACCAAATTGGCGCCTCGGTGAAATTGGGTAGCATCAGCGAAGATGTCTTCCTCTTTTCAACATTCTCGAACGTGGAAGACATGTTCAAACTGCTCTACTGCCAATTTGAAAAACCTGCTTTCTATGCCGATAAATTCAACGAAACAAGCAAGAAAGTAAACGAAGCTCTTAAAAACGCTCCGATTACATACATGAACTTGCTTTCCGATTCAGTGAATAACATCCGATATGGTAGTGAGCACCACCTTTCGATGAACTACCAGAACTTCCAGCGAATTAATCAGCAAGTGCTCGAAAAAGTCTATCGTGATAGATTCAGCGATGCAAGCAACTTCACATTCTACATTGTGGGTGGAATTAGTAAAGCTAAAGCGAAGGCTTTTGCCGAAAAATACATCGGTTCGATTGAAAACAAAAACTCAAAAGAAGTTTCTCAGAAAGTGACCATGAACTTCCCCGAAAAGGAACAATTGAAGAAACTCAACTTCAAAAACAATGAGAAAAAAGCGGGCATTATCTACACCCTCTTGAAGGAAGAAGAATACACAACTAAAAAGGCACTTACTTTGAGCATTGTGAATTCCTATCTTTCCGATAAATTCCAACGGGTGCTGCGCGACATGGAAAAGGGAACCTATGGCGTCCAATCTCGTCCGGTGTCGAAACAGATTTCTAACAATACAAACGAAATGGGTTTTGATGTGAGTTTTGAGTGTAATCCGGAACGTGCAAACGACTTGAACGAAACGCTTCGCGAAACCATGGATGTCATTGTTGAAATGGGTCTGCTGCCCGACGATTTCAAACTGATTAAAGATAAATTGGTGAAAAAGGGAATGCCCCAAAAAGACAACATGTATTATGTGAGTGCAATTAAAAACTTCATTAACTTCGGCGAAAACGACGACGACCCCGAATCTTATTCTAAAGCTCTCGAATCGATAACGATTGAAGATGCGAATAAGTTTCTGCTCGATATGTATCAAAATGGTAAACTACTCAATGTGGTTTGGACGGCACAATAGTTAATCGGAACTTTTAAATGAAAATGCGAGCACAACAAATGCTCGCATTTTTTTTCTTATTTCATATTGCAAGCAAACAACAACAATTACTTATTAATGCTCACAAAAACCTAATCTTTGTTAAGCAAAATGACCAATTCCAGAAATTTAAGCTATCTTGCGCAACTAATCTTTTGAACTAGCATTCAAAAAATAACAAATCAATGAAACAAAAAATCACACTAATTTGCCTCCTAATCATTGTCGCAATAGCTGCAAATGCTCAAAATTCCATATTCTCAATCATGGAAATAAACCATGTGAGAGTGCCAAATCCACAACTATTTGTCAACGGAAATAAAGTGAAAATTTCACTCGACTCCCTTGCGCGCAACCCCCATTCGTTCCCCCTTCCAAACGCCCGTGTCATTTCGCCATTCGGAACCGAACGTGGACGAAATCACGCCGGTATCGACCTTAAAACTTTCGCCAACGACACCATCAGAGTTGCTTTCGATGGCGTGGTGAGAATGGCGAAATCCTATAGCGGATATGGAAATGTGATCGTCGTGCGACATCAATCCGGATTGGAAACAGTCTACAGTCATAACTCAAAAAACCTCGTCGCTAGTGGCGATTCGCTTAAAGCCGGACAATCAATTGCGCTGCTCGGAAGAACCGGTAGAGCTACAACGGAACACCTCCACTTTGAAGTCAGAATAAATGGCAAACCGATCGACCCAAACCTCCTTTTCAACATGGACACACAAGCTCTTCAGCCCGGTGCGCTGCACTTATTGAAAACTGAAAACGAAACTCTGGTTGAACTATTGCCCGAAATCGAATTAATTGATGAAATTGCCCCAATAATTCCACAAAATCTTGAACTAATCGGACAAAGCAATTCGCCCAAAAACACCTATATACTTTAACTTTAAATGATTTCTTGCAGATTGTTTCAATCAAAATAAACAACAAAACGACCATAAATCAACAAAAAAAAACTACCTTTGTAGCCACATTCTAAAGCAAACAATAATGCTATCAAAAACTTGCAAATACGCCTTGCGCGCCATCATATATATCGCAAAGAATTGCCTCGACGATCAGAAAATAAGAATCAAAGAAATCACCGAGGTTATTGATGTTCCAGCTCACTTCTTGGCTAAAATATTGCAAAACCTCGCCAAATCGAAAATAATCTCTTCAACAAAAGGACCACAAGGAGGCTTCTTCATCGGAAAGCCACTTTCCGAAATATCAATCATGCAAGTAATTGAAACCGTTGAAGGCGAAGAGTTCCTTTCGCACTGCCTACTCAAAAACGAACCTTGCAAATGCCACCAAGAAACAAACATATGTTGCCCGTTGCATGCCAAGTTTGCACCCGTGAAAATTCAACTGATTAATTACTATCAACAAACAAGCATTCAGGACATTATCAACGACATGAGCGACCACGAGCACGTCATCGCCATGTGAAATTAACTATTTAACGCAAAAAGAATCAAAATTATGGCTGGAATATACATACACATACCTTTTTGCAAAACAAAATGCTTCTATTGCGACTTCTTTAAATGTACAAACAACAATTTAACTCAAAATTTCCTGCAGGCTCTCTTTCTCGAAATTGAACAACGTGCCACAGAACTCAACAAGCAGCTAATTAAAACGATATACATCGGTGGAGGAACTCCTAGCACACTTTCTGTTGAGCAAATAAATCAGATAATATATAAAATACACGAACATTTCATCGTCGATATTCACGCCGAAATTACCATGGAATGCAACCCCGATGATTTAAATCGACAATATCTCGACGATTTAAAAAAATCAACCATCAACCGACTGAGCATCGGCATTCAATCCTTTAAAGATTGCCACCTCAAACACATGAACCGCCGTCATTGCGCTTTGCAAGCCATTAACGCTGTGCGACTTGCACAAGAGGTTGGCTTCAACAACATCAACATCGACCTCATTTATGGATTGCCCCACCTAACTATCGAAACCTGGAAGCAAAGCATTGCCCAAGCCATCGATTTGAACGTGGCGCACATTTCTGCCTACCACCTCACTTACCACGAGGGAACGGTCATGTACAAGCTTCTCAAAGAAGGCAAAATTGTTGAAATTCCCGACGAGGAAAGTTTCGAACAATTCAAACTTTTGCGCAAAATGTTGAGCAATGCCGGCTATGAACATTATGAAATTTCAAACTTCGCCAAAAACAAAAAATACTCCCAACACAATCGCGCCTACTGGCAGCAACAACCCTATCTCGGGCTCGGTCCATCGGCACATTCCTACGACATTGAAACCCGTCGTTGGAACATCTCTTCCGTTGAAGATTACATTAGTGCAATTCAAAATAATTTAAACTATTTTGAAATCGAAACCCTCTCTATTCAAGACAAATACAACGATTACATCATTACAACTCTTCGCACTCAGTGGGGAATTTCCGAACAATTCCTACTCGAAAATTTCCCCGCAAAATTCACCCATCACTTCCTGAATCGTGTTAATGAGTACCTCAAAATCGGGCAAATCATTTTCCACAATTCGCATTATTCGCTCAGCACAACGGGGCTTTTCGTTTCCGATGCCATCATGGAAGACCTCTGCTTTTTTGAAGAATAATCACCCCCATTTTTCTTTTGGGCGCGTGCCTCCCCACCGCATTCCATCGCTTGGCACCAGGCTTTCCGTTCCAATCTTTTGCTTCGTTCCTCCGCAAAAGGATTTCCACTACAATCCTTCGCGCGGCTGCGCACTGTAACAGTCGCTCGAAACATTTGCAAACCGTAGCGACGCATGATATACCACACTTTTATTTCAAAAAACATTCGTAGAGACGCATTGCGTGCGTCACTTTTATTACAAAAAACATTTTATATCGTACCATATAGGACTCCTATATTACAAAAACTGAATTCAGTTTTCACCATATAGGAGTCCTGTATTACAAAAACTGAATTCAGTTTTTACCATATAGAAGTCCTGTATTACAAAAACTGAATTCAGTTTTTACCATATAGAAGTCCTGTATTACAAAAACTGAATTCAGTTTTCACCATATAGGAGTCCTGTATTACAAAAACTGAATTCAGTTTTTACCATATAGAAGTCCTGTATTACAAAAACTGAATTCAGTTTTCACCATATAGGAGTCCTGTATTACAAAAACTGAATTCAGTTTTTACCATATCGGAGTCCTATATTGCAAAAACTGAATTAAGTTAAGTATTAAATGTTACAATTCATGCCTAATAAATTGCTAAAATAACGCTTAATCATTCTAAATAACGATATGTATTTTGCAGTTCTTTAATGACTTAGAAAATAAAATGAAAAAAAAATCGCCGAAAAGTGTAAAAACTTGCTCGAAAGTATATGTATGTAAGTGAAAGGACAGCTCATTTAAACGATTGCAATCACGAAAGCTTTCCAAGTTTTTTAATTTTTTCATCATTATTTTTTTTAAGACCGAGAGGTCGTAACAATTTTAAATTTTAAATTCTATGTCAACAAAAATTGTAAATGTAAATGCTAACATGCAAGTGGGAAGAACCAACGGTTTGGCTCAATCAATCATTGAAAAGAAATCGCAGTTGGGCGATATTGCCGACACACATTTGGAAAGTGTGTTTGAACGATTGACGGCGAAACAAGCGGAAATTAATGTGGCAATCATGAGAAATCGTGTTAAATCGGATTTGCAAGCGCAAATGAAAACAATGAAGACCCGCTTTGTCGATTTTCAACTTCTTGTGAAAGCCTACACCGTGGGCGATTCAATCTTTTTAGATAAGGCGAAAATGGTTTATTCGCTTGTTCAGCCTTATTACAGTAAAATTATGAATTGCTTTCAGTATCTCACTTGTGCGTCGT
>JBKEAC010000033.1:0-21260 GCA_047971925.1 Mangrovibacterium sp. | reverse complement strand
AAGACAATTATCCTAAATGCCTTTCTTTCTTTCTTTCATAATATCAAATTTAAAATTAATAATTCGGTATCACTCCAGCGCTTCTCCTTTCTTTTGCGAGTGGATTTTGTTTGATAAGGCTAAAATTAAAACATATTTTTCACAAAAACAAGCAAAAAGAAATAAATTTTTAGATTTTGCACTAATTATTGCTTTCAAATTGCCTACACATGGCAGGTGTAATTCAAAACAAAAAGCGAGTACCCCAATTGGGCACTCGCTTTCATTATCTCATTTCAGAAGTTCTATTCTGAAAATTTCGCTTTCAAGTACTCACGGTTCAAGCGAGCGATGTTGGTGATTGAAACGCCTTTTGGACATTCTGCCTCACACGCTTTAGTGTTGGTGCAACCACCAAAACCAAGCTCATCCATTTTAGAAACCATGTTGATGGCACGACGTTTTGCTTCAACCTTTCCTTGTGGCAACAAAGCCAACTGAGAAACTTTAGCCGAAACGAACAACATGGCCGATGCATTTTTACATGCCGAAACACAAGCCCCACAACCAATGCATGATGCAGCATCCATAGCCTCATCGGCATCAACTTTTGAAATAGGGATAGCGTTAGCATCGGGCACTCCACCAGTTGAAACCGACACATAACCGCCGGCAGCAATGATTTTATCGAAGGCTGAGCGGTCAACCATTAAATCTTTAATAACAGGAAAACCAGCAGCACGCCAAGGCTCAATCGTAATGGTATCGCCATCATTAAATTTGCGCATGTGCAATTGACAAGTTGTTACTAAATCATCAGGACCATGAGGGCGACCATTAATGTACAATGAACACATACCGCAAATACCTTCACGACAGTCGTGGTCGAATGCGATAGGCTCTTGACCTTCGTTAATCAATTGTTCGTTCAAAATGTCCATCATTTCTAGGAACGAGCTATCGGTAGTTACCTCAGGCAAAGTGTATGTTTGGAATGCACCCTTATCTTTAGGTCCGTTCTGACGCCAAACTTTTATCTTCAGGTTTTTTAATATTTTCTCCATGATAATAATCTCCTTTTTCTACTATTTGTAGTTACGTTGAAGCATGACAGTTTCTTCATACACTAAGTCCTCTTTTGTTAAGCTAGGCGCTGCTTCGTCGCCTTCATAACCCCAAGCGGCCACATAAGCAAATTTATCATCTTGACGCAATGCTTCACCCTCTTCTGTTTGGTATTCTTCACGGAAGTGACCACCACAACTTTCTTCACGGTTCAAAGCATCATAGGCCATCAATTTACCCACTTCAATGAAATCTGCCAAGCGAGAAGCTTTTTCAAGTTCCACGTTCATGCCGTCCATTGTTCCAGGTACACGCACATTGCTCCAGAATTCTTTTCTAATTTCTTCAATGCGCCCGATAGCTTTTTCCAAGCTTGCTTTAGTACGAGCCATACCCACGAAATCCCACATCACCAATCCTACTTCTTTGTGAATAGAATCAACCGAGCGTTTTCCTTGGATAGCGAAGATTTTTTTGAAACGATCTTCTACCGATTTTTCAGCCTCAACGAACTCTTTTTGCGTATTCACATCCATGCGAGGTGTGCGAATGTCATTTGCCAAGTAGTTTTGAATGGTGTAAGGGAGCACGAAATAGCCATCGGCCAAACCTTGCATTAATGCCGAGGCACCTAGGCGGTTAGCACCGTGATCAGAGAAGTTAGCTTCACCAGCTGCAAACAATCCGGGGATGTTGGTTTGCAATTCATAATCCACCCAAAGACCACCCATTGTGTAGTGGATAGCAGGGTAAATCATCATTGGCGTTTCATATGGATTTTCATCAACGATTTTCTCATACATTTGGAATAAGTTTCCATAGCGAGCTTCGATAACGTTTTTACCTAAACGCTCAATAGCCGATGAGAAATCAAGATACACAGCCAATCCGGTGTTGTTCACACCAAAACCAGCATCACAACGCTCTTTAGCTGCACGAGATGCCACATCGCGAGGCACCAAGTTACCAAATGCAGGGTAACGACGTTCCAAGTAGTAATCTCTATCTTCTTCTTTGATTTGAGTAGGTTTCAGCTTTCCGGCACGGATTGCTTCTGCATCTTCTTTTTTCTTAGGCACCCAAATTCTACCATCATTACGCAATGATTCCGACATCAAAGTCAGTTTCGATTGGAACTCACCGTGCACAGGAATACAAGTTGGGTGAATTTGTGCATAACAAGGGTTAGCAAATTTTGCTCCATGGTGGTAAGCTTTAATTGCAGCCGAACCATTTGAACCCATGGCATTGGTTGAAAGGAAGAAGGCGTTTCCGTATCCTCCAGTTGCCAAAACAACAGCATGACCGAAATGACGCTCAAGTTTGCCTGTTACTAAGTCGCGTGAAATAATACCACGAGCTTTACCATCAACAATTACGATATCGACTAACTCGGTACGTGTGTATAGTTTTACAGTTCCAGCGTTCACTTGGCGCATCAAAGCTTGATAAGCACCTAAAAGCAACTGCTGACCAGTTTGACCTTTCGCATAGAACGTGCGACTAACTTGCGCACCACCGAATGAACGGTTATCAAGGTAGCCACCATATTCGCGAGCAAAAGGAACACCTTGCGCCACACACTGGTCGATGATACTGTTTGCCACTTCGGCTAGACGATGAACGTTAGCTTCACGAGCGCGGTAATCACCTCCTTTAATGGTGTCATAGAAAAGATTGTGCACCGAGTCGCCATCGTTAGGATAGTTTTTCGCTGCGTTAATACCTCCTTGTGCAGCAATAGAGTGCGCACGACGAGGAGAATCTTGAATTGTGAAGTTCTTCACATTGAAACCCATTTCGCCCAATGATGCAGCAGCTGCACCACCAGCCAAACCTGTACCCACCACGATAACATCGAGTTTACGTTTGTTTGCGGGGTTCACCAGTTTTTGGTGACTTCTATAATTAGTCCACTTCTGAGCCAATGGCCCACTAGGGATTTTTGAATCTAATGTACTCATAGTTCGATGTTCTTAGATTAAGATTAGAAATTAAGTAAAACCCAGATAGGGATAATGCAAAAACCCAAAGTGATGATTGCTGCATAAAGATGCGCCACACATTTCAAGCGACGTTCCCACACTTTATTACTGAAACCGATTGTTTGGAATGCACTCCAGAAACCATGTGTAATGTGCAAACCAACCAAAACACCAGCTAGCACATAAAGACATGCAAACACCGGATTTTGAAATGTGTTTACCACCATTGCAAAAGCACTGAAAGTTTCATCGCCTGCAAAGTGTGCTGCTTTCACGGGCACCAAGAACTGATACATGTGCAAGCAAATGAACACTAAGATTAGAGCTCCCAAGATGAACATGTTGCGAGAAATGCAACTGCCAGCAGCTTTGCGCTCGCTAAATTTCACTGGCCTTGCTTTCATGTTTTGAAGCTCAATCATAAAGCCCCAAACAATGTGCACTAAAAAGCCAATAGCTAGCACTGGTTCCATAATCTTAATCAAAGGGTTTGTACCCATAAAATGCACAGCTTCATCATATAAACCACCTGTCTTATCGAAGATGATGAATAAGTTAATCGACATGTGCATAAGCAAAAACACCATCAGGAATAATCCCGACATGCTCATAAAGAACTTCCTCCCAATTGAGGAGCTACAAAAATTGCTCATAAGAATAATTATTTATTTAAAAATTTAATTTACTAACAGCTCCATTAGCTTTCTCCTTGCAAAGAGAGCGCAGACACAACCGATGAAATCGGGAGTGCAACAGAACGCAACAAAAATAAGATTATTGAGCGTGAGTAAAAATAAAAAGTTAACTATCTAGCTAATTTAAAAAGCTTCTAAGTTTACGGGAAACTTTTAATTAACGAATGGCAATAAATGTTGTGTTTTTTATCTCTTAAAGGTTTACTATTGAACTAGCTCATAATGCGCCGAATTGCAACTTCCCAAAATGCCTGCGCCTCCTTCCACATTGCTATATATCATCACGGGTTCGCTGAAAGGACTAACGCCATAATAATCATAATAGTCAATGCTTTTATAATATAAGTATAGTTCTCTGCTTATTTGGCGAAGCTCAAAAAGGAACTGATAAGAAAAATACATGTCATTCTCAAATAAGCCCGATGAATAAAATTTTATTTCTTGTGATGTGCCATCAAAGAGTGCATCATCAAAAATCATAAAGAGATTCGGAGCATTGTCGGCAGCTAATCCATCGCCATCTGTAATCGCTTGATTGTAATTCAGAATTGCATCATTGGGATAAATGTAAAATGAATATTCCGTAGTATCCACTAGTGTCACTTCATAATCAGAATACACGATACAAATCATTCTACAACTTGCTTTCAGTTGATAATAATTCCTTCCCGGCTCATCATTCAGGGTAATTGAAAAATTTGTTTGCGACTGAACAGAATTTGCTTGCATTTGAACATCGACTATTTCAGGCTTTGCAAGTACTTTGGTCGTGGCTTCAACGGCTCCATAATCGTCATGATGCCCTCGAATGTGATATTCCTTTCCTTCCTCCGCAACAACGCTCCAACGATAATCGTTACCTGTCCATTCGGGTTCGCCAATTAGTTCGCCATCGCAATACAACTCCAGTTGAACTCCATTACGAAAACTTCTATCGGAATTATACAAGTCATTTCCTTCCTCCTGTTCGCTTGGGTCGAAAAAGATGCTTGTGCTTCTACTCAAATTGCAGGTAATTTCTTCGCCCTCCATTATCACGGAATTAAGCACCATGATGGGCTTTACTGAATCTCCTGTATATTCAATTTCTTTCTCGCAGCCTGCAAAAAGAAGAGCTAGCATTAAAACGCCAGCAAATCGACAAAGGAAGAAGACTAAGACGCTAAGTTTAGTTGTTAGTTTCATGATTCATTCATATTTATTTTCTCTCAGGTTCAAGAAGCATCGAGGGGATAAGGTTTAAAACTTAAAAATATAGCTCACCGATGGAATTATCGGAAAGAGTGAAACCTGGTTAAGCGCATAGCTTCCATCACGTTTCTGCTCTAAATAAAGATAATAGGGGTTTTGGCGACTATAAACGTTATACACACTTACATTCCATGTGCGCACACCATGTTTCTTTTGTTTATTGAAGTTCATGCCGAAATCGAGCCGATGATAAGCCGGCATGCGATAGCTATTGCGTTGGTCTAAATATCCGACTAAATAATCTGATGTTCGAACGCCGTCTTCATCGATCACATTAATGTATTGTGTGGGAAGGTTCATGGCATTGCCGGTGCCATAGACCCAAGTGGCGCCGATGTCGAACTTATCGCTAAATTTGTGCGTAAAAACAATGCTCACATCATGCCGACGGTCGTATTTCGCCGGAAACCAATTGCCAAAGTTCAGCTCATCGAATTGGCGTTCTGTTTTTGCCCATGTATAGCCCACCCAACCTGTTGTTTTGCCGATATCCTTCTTAGCCATCAACTCCACACCATAAGCCTTGCTTTGTCCTGAAACTACCAAATCTTCCCAATTAGCACTCACCGAGAAAAACGAGGCTCCCTCGGTATATTCAATCACATTTTCCATCTTTTTATAGTAGGCTTCGGCGGAAAGCTCCACTTTTTTAAATCCTCCATAAACCAATCCTGTGGCATATTGCTGCGACATTTGCGGCTTCACTCTTTGGGTGGCAGGCAGCCATAAATCGGTGGGCAATCCGATGGTTGAGTTACTGAGCAGATGCAAATATTGCTGCATTCTGGCATAGCTCAAGTTGAAAGAAAGAGCGTGGGTGAGCAAATAACTCATGCTAAATCGAGGCTCAAAAGAAGTGTACCACGTGTTGTTTGGGCGAAAAGCCGAAACATGAACGCCGGCATTGGCATTCAGTCGATGACCAATTTCGAAATTATCTTCCACATAAGCACGAAACTCATCGGCATAAACATTGCCCTGCGTGTTGGCGTGTTGAAATGGTTCAGCGTTATTCTCTGTAAATGAATACACATCAACTCCAGGGTTAAACGTGTGGTAAATGTAATCGCCGCCGAACTTCACATCGTGCTGAGGAGCTGGATACCAGTCGAAGGCAAACTTTGCGCTCCAATCGGTAATGCCCGACTTATAGGTGTAAGAATAATCCTCGAAAGTCCTTTCACCATTCCAATTTGTAGAATAATAGCTATTTTGCGTAGTGTTGAATAGATAGTCGCTATAGGTGAGGGTGGTATTTAGGAAAAGTTTACGATTGAACACATAGTTCCATCGTAGCGCAGTTGTAATGTTTCCCCAATAAAGCTGACTGTTAAAATTATCGACATAGTCACAAGAGCCATCAGTGTAGGAATAATCGCTGTCGATATCGGCCTTGTCGCGACCAAAATAGGCGCTCAAATAAAGGCGACTATCTTCAGAAAATTTATGATTAATTTTAGCGTTTAAGTCGTAAAAAAAATAACCCATTTTGTCATCACCATCTGAAAGTGAAGAAGAAAGAGGCTTGGTGATTAAGTCGGAATAGGTGCGACGTGCCGAAATGTGAAAAGCTGTTTTGTCTTTCACTAAGGGACCATCGAGATAAAACTTTGCAGCAATCAAGCCTACTTGCGCACCTCCATGCAATTCTTTTTCGTTGCCCTCCTTCATGCGAACATCAACCACCGATGAAAGTCGACCGCCAAAGCGAGCAGGAAAACCACCTTTATAGAGCGACACATCTTTAAGGGCATCGCTATTGAACACCGAAAAGAATCCGAAGAGGTGACTAGCATTATACACCGGAACACCATCAATGATAATCAAGTTTTGGTCGGGAGTTCCACCACGAACATACAGCCCGCTCGTGCCTTCACTTCCCGATTGAACACCGGGCATGAGTTGCAGATATTTCATAATGTCGGTTTCACCAAAAAACAAAGGCAGACTTTCCACTGTTTTCATGGAGAGATTTTCCATGCTCATTTGTGAATTATCGAATTTGCGCTTAACAACCTGCCCTGTCACGGTAATTTCCTCAATTTCGCCCTCGCTAGCTGTCATCATCACATTGAGTTCAAGGTTGGAATTCAATTCAATTTGCTTCATCACCGTTTTAAAACCGATGTAAGAAAACACAATTTCATAATTTCCTTCAGGAAGAGTAATGCTATAAAAGCCATAGGTGTTACTTACAGTTCCTTGAAGTTTTCCGGTTTCGTAAATGCTGGCTTGAATAAGTTTCTCACCACTAAGGGCATCGGAAACATAACCACTCAACGTGAATTGATGTTGAGCATGAGCAGACAAATGAAATAAAACCATGAGAAATAGGATCGTTTTTTTCATAGCAAAAATGGTTCGTGTCAAGTTAGTTCAATGATTAGGACAATTGCAGAAGGATACTTCTAGAAATAAGCTGTTAGCTCATTTTGATTTAAAAACAAATCCTTTGAAGTCCCCCTTAACAAGCAACAAAACTAAACCTAATTTCGGAAATAAGCAAACATTATAAGTATGAAATTTAGAGCGTAAATCGCAGCTAGGAACATGCTACAAAAAAAATCTTGTTTAACACACTTCATGAAGAAAAATATCGACAATTCTGATTGCCTAACGCACCTCATGTAGAAAAATATCACCAAATAAGTTTGCTTAACGCACCTCATGAAGAAAAATATGGACAAATAAGTTTGCTTATTTTAACATCTCAAAAAAAATATGGACAAATAAGCTTGCTTAATTCAGCTCATGAAAAAAAATATCACCCAATAAGCTTGCTTAATTCAGCTCATGAAGAAAAATACCACCCAATAAGCTTGCCTAACACACTTCATGAAGAAAAATATGAACAATTAAGTTCTTATAAAACTCTTGATTGAGAACAGATATAACTCATTATTCAAATTTTTTAATTAATAATGAGCGACATAGAACTAAAACAAATTGCACTTAATCACCAAATTGTGAACGTTAAACACATGAATTACGGGTGTAGTCTAATTTATTAAAGCATCATTTTCATTTGCATAATTTGCTGATATTATCTTTTTTTGCACACGGCAAATAAAGTAAAAATAAACTAGGCACCGATTTCAAGATGCCTTTATAATTTAAGCGCATGAAACCAATTGTAAGTATTATCATGGGTAGCACATCCGACCTTAAAGTGATGGAAAAGGCAGCTAAAATTCTCGATGAATTTGAAGTACCATTTGAAATTAATGCACTATCGGCTCACCGCACTCCTGCGGAAGTAGAAGCATTTGCCAAAGGAGCAAAAGAACGAGGCATTCAAGTGATTATCGCGGCTGCTGGAATGGCGGCTCATCTTCCAGGAGTAATTGCCGCCATGACAACCTTACCTGTTATTGGAGTTCCAATTAATGCTAGTTTGAGCGGCATCGATGCATTGCTAGCCATTGCACAGATGCCTCCGGGAATTCCAGTTGCAACCGTGGCAGTTGATGGTGCCATGAATGCCGGAATACTAGCTGTTCAAATGATGGCTCTTGGCAATGCTGAATTGGCAAAAAAAATGGATAATTTTAAAGAGGAACTGAAAGAAAAGATTGTTAATGCTAACGAAGAGTTGGCAGCGGTGAAGTTCAAATTTAAAACAAACTAAAGACGTCGCTACAACAAATGCATCGCTACAACAGATGGATTGCAATGCATCGCTACAACATCTCTCATAAAATCAAAATGAGCTAACAGCAATTTTTTAGAAACCACCAAAAAGGCAGCACTTCACTCTGAAGAAGTACTGCCTTTTTGGTAGAAAAGAGTTTTATCTTTCACTAATTCATATCGAATTATTCAGACATGCAAATAGTTCGCCATTGAACAATTCAAAAAAAAAACTAATCATTCGTTTTTTCGCGCCACCAAGGAGCATTCAATTTGTTTTCTCCATCAAGGAGAACAACATCGCCAATTTGAGGAAGGAGAAGCCGATTAGAATCATTTTCAGCATAGGACAACACGTTTTCAAGCGGTTCATACCAGCTGTGTTGAGCGAGAGCATATTTCGAATTGTGCACCGTGATGAATTTCTTGGGATTTAATTCCTCGATGGCTTTTTTCAGAAGTTCGGGCATGAAGTGAATATTTGCCCACTTCCTATCGTATTGCCCATTTTCGAGCACTGCGAAATCGATTTGATTAAATTGCGATTTGATGCTTTTAATGTGCGAACCATATCCGCCGTCGCCACTCAAGAAGACATTACCAATTGAACATTGAATCATGAAAGAAGCCCAAAGGGTTTTGTTGCGCGCAAAGGTACGACCGGAAAAATGTCTGCTAGGAAGAGCATGAATCAGAAGATTGTTTGGCAATTCTGTTTTGTCGTACCAATCGAGTTCAATGAGTTGGTCGGTGCTCCAACCCCAATGAAGGAAATGCGAGCCCACACCTAGCGGGCAAATCACTTTAAGACGATTATTCTTTAGGTGTTTCACCGTGTCATAGTCCAAATGATCCCAGTGGTCGTGAGTAATGAGCAGATAATCAATCGCAGGTATATCATTCGGAGAATAGACCGTTGAACCTTTAAAAGCACTTCCAAAAAAAGAAACAGGCGAAGCAGCAACCAACACCGGATCAACCAGAATGCGAATACTATCAACTTGTAAGAAATAAGAGCCATGACCAAGCCACACGAGAGCGTTTTCATGAATCGGCAGGCTGTTTAAATCGGTTTTATGAGAGCTAATCGCTCTATCGGGCGTTTTATCGATTACTTTTTTGAAAAGCATTTCACGAAGGGCATCGAAGGTGTTCGTTCCTTCAGCCATTGGAGGGGTGCTTTGAAGGTTTTGAAATTGACCATCTCGGTAGTTTGGCGACAATTGAATGCGTTGCAAATAGGCTCCACTAGGATTTTTGCCAAATTTAGCGGTATGCATGAAGATGATAACAATTAAGGTGAGAGTTAACACTACAGAAAGAATAAGAGGTTTATATTTGATTTTAAACATTGATACAACAGAAAATTTAGGGTGCAAAGATAGGCATTTAAAGAAATTAAAATTGTTTCGGCATTCGGGGAGGAGTTTCCTTTTTTTGTGCAGTCTTTGTTACTGCGCTTTGCCAAGTTGCAAGTGCTGGAGTTTTTCTTTCTGTTTGGTGATTTTGAATATTCTTAAAATGGCACATCAGAATTATTTAGATTGCCATAATTTAAACCGCTTTGACTTTCAAAATCAGAATTAGGTGTCATTGCAGGAGCACTGGTAGCATAGCTTTGCGAAGCATCATTTCGATTATTCATACTTGAGCTGTAAGTCATTGATTCAGGCATTTGCTCCTCTAAGTCGCAGAATTTCACCTGAGCTTTCTTAAAGGCCAAATGAATCGTATCGGTTGAACCATTACGGTGCTTTGCAACGATGATATTGGCAATCCCTGCCAAGGAATTTCCATTTTCATCGGTTAGCATTCCATAATATTCAGGTCGGTGAATGAACATTACCATATCGGCATCTTGCTCAATAGCCCCCGACTCCCTCAAATCTGATAGCTGAGGTTCTCTTCCCTCCCTACTTTCAACGGCACGACTCAACTGCGAGAGAGCAATGATGGGCACATCGAGTTCTTTAGCAATAGCCTTCAACGAGCGTGAAATCATACTCACCTCTTGCTCACGGTTTCCACGCATGTCGCTACCAGCAGTCATTAATTGTAAGTAATCGACAATTACAACACCAATGTCGTGTTGCATTTTCAGTCGTCGGCATTTGGCACGAAATTCAAAAATAGAAAGCGCCGGAGTGTCATCAATAAACAAGGGAGCCTCATCGAGCACATTCACTTTTTGATGATAATTTTCCCATTCCCAACCGGTAAGATTACCCTTTTTAATTTTTTCTGATCCTAATTCAGTTTCTGCGGCAATCAAACGGTTCACAAGCTGCACAGCCGACATTTCGAGAGAGAACACCGCCACACCAGTCTTTGAGTTAACAGCCATGTTTCGAGCCATGGAAAGAACGAATGCTGTTTTACCCATTGCCGGACGAGCAGCCACGATGATTAGATCGGTTTTTTGCCAGCCCGATGTTAGTTTGTCGAGTTCCCTGAATCCGGTTGGAACACCGCTCAAACCATCGGTTCGCTGCGATGCCTTTTCGAGCATGGCAGTAGCATCGCGAAGCACCTGTTTAATTGGCTGTGTTTCTTTTCTAATACTACCTTCAGATACTTCAAAAATGGCTTTTTCGGCAAAGTTGATGAGGTCATCCATATCAATATTCGTATCATAGGCATATTTTTGAATTTCCGATGATTTTTGAATTAACTCTCGCTGAATATATTTCTGAGCAATGATACGTGCATGGTGCTCAATGTGTGCGGCAGAAGCCACATTGGCGGTGAGTTGGGTAATGTAGAGTGCACCACCCACCTCGTCAAGTTGTTCTCTGTTTTTGAGTTCTTGTGTCACCATGAGCAAATCGACGGGTCGCTCGCTCACCGACAAGCCTTTAATAGCATCGAAAATCAGTTGATGTTCGGGCAAATAGAAACTTTTTGTGTCGATGATATCGGCCACACTAATGTAGGCATGCTTTTCCAACATGAGAGCACCGAGCACAGCACCTTCCACATCAATTGCCTGTGGAGGTAATTTTCCCTGCGCTGCATTAATTTGCTCAATGGCATCTTTAGCTGCCTTATTTTTATTTGCCTGCCAATTTGAGTTTGCTTGTTTTTGTGCCATGATGACTAATTTTCAATGAGAAAGAAAAGTCAATCCATTAATCAGGGAATAAACTTTCTTTTTCACAAGGTTATAATGTTTTAGTAGCGTTCTAAAATTAGCGGTTCGTTCATTACAAATTTTCATGCAATAGCAATTGTTGCCGACTTTGTAATCACTACCAAAAAAGAAGAACATCGGTAGCAAAGTAAATTTAGCTATCAGAATTTACTAATTTCAAGAAGATATCTTCACTCAAAAGTGAGCTTTAAACTTTCGAGATTTAAATCTAGTTAGTCGTCAGCGAATCATGAATAATCTCCGTGAGAATGTTCGTTAGAGATTCTCCCATTGCGGCAATCTGCTGAGGAATAAAGCTAGTTGCAGTCATTCCGGGCGTGGTGTTCACTTCAAGAAAATGGAATGTCCCGTTTCTAAGAATAAAATCGACCCTAGCAATCCCTTTGCACTCGCACAAGTCATAAATTTCCGATGCCCTGGTTTGAATTTGTTTATTTAATTCTTCAGAAATTCGAGCTGGAGTAATTTCTTCCACTTGACCATTATATTTGGCATCATAATCGAAGAAATCATTTTGCGGAATAATTTCAGTTACCGGGAAAATATAGGACTTATTTTTCAATTTTAGCAATCCACAAGTAAACTCTTTCCCTTCCACAAATTCCTCCACAAGCACATCGGCACTTTCATTCCACGCCTTTTCGATTGCAGGAAGCAACTCTTCTTTAGCCATCACGCGAGTAGCTCCGAAGCTTGAACCGCCAGAATTAGGCTTAACGAAAAGAGGCAATCCTAGTTTGCTCACCACTGCTTCAACATCAATGTCATTGCCCTTAAAGTAACGCAATTGTTTAGCCATTGGAATACCAAAGCTTCTCAAGAAGTTACTGCAAAAAAACTTATTAAATGTTAGAGCAGCCGATTGCACGCCACAGCACGAGTAGGGCATGTTAATCATATCGAAATAGCCTTGAAGGACTCCATTTTCACCTGGAGCGCCATGAATAGTGATATATGCGAAATCGAATTTACATTTCTCGCCCTTCAAATTGAAACTAAAATCAGCTAAATCAATCATTGCAAGTTGCTCATCATCTTGCATCACCCGCGCTACTCCGCCACGAAGTTCCACACACCACACATCGAATACATTCTTATCGATTGAGTTATATACATTCACCTTGCTCTTCATCGAAACCACATACTCCGATGAATCGCCCCCATAAACTACTGCTATCTTTTTTTTCATCTACTTATAATTGCTTTTTAGTTGTACGATTCTTCCGCCATTATAAACATTTTCACATGAAGAGGTTTATGCTCATGGTTCGTTTCATACGTATATTATCATTCTCAATGTTGAAAACTAATCTTCTAATTCTCGGTTAGAAATATATTGACGCCATCGTTTAATTCCCTCTTGCATGTCGGCTGCAATTTCCGATTCAAACAGCATTTCTTCGCCCGTTGTTGGATGAACAAATCCGAGTGTACGTGCATGCAAAGCTTGTCGTGGGAGAACACCAAAGCAGTTACTAACAAACTGCTTATATTTTGAAAATGTTGTTCCCCAAAGAATACGATCACCGCCATAAACTTCATCGTTAAAGAGCGGATGACCAAGATACTTCATGTGCACACGAATTTGATGCGTTCTGCCGGTTTCCAGCACACATTTCACTAAGCTAACATAGCCCAATTCTTCAATCACTTCATAGTGCGTAACAGCATCTTTCCCGTAGCCATCGCCTTCTTCATAAACACGAAAAACTTGGCGATTTTGCAAACTTCTCCCAATTGCTCCTTCAATCGTTCCTTTCGATTCTTTCAGTCGCCCCCAAACCAATGCCACATACTCACGCTTTGTAGTTTTGTGGAAGAATTGGAGTGCTAATTTTGTTCTTGCAAGCTCGGTTTTAGCCACAACGAGGAGTCCCGAAGTGTTCTTATCAATGCGGTGCACCAAACCTGGACGCATGTCATCTTCATCATTAAACAGAGGCAAATCTTTATAACGCCATGCTAGCGCATTGACTAATGTACCCGTGTAGTTTCCGTGTCCGGGATGAACAACTAAACCGGCAGGCTTATTAATAACAATCAGTTGATCATCTTCATAAACAACATCAAGAGGGATATCTTCGGCAATAATTTTCAATTCATGTCGTGGCTGGTCCATCACAATACTCACTTCATCGTGCGGCCTAACCTTATAACTTGATTTCACCGCTGCCCCATTGACGAGTATTTTTCCAGCATCGGCAGCTTGTTGAATCTTATTGCGCGAAATTTTATCGAGCTTATTAATTATATATCTATCAATTCTCAATGGTTTCTGACCCGCATCAACTGTAAGGTGGAAATGTTCAAAAACTGCTTGTTCTTGATCATCGCTATCATCAAAACCATCAATATCCTCAAATTCTTCTTGTATCATTCGTTCATCTATATCAAAATTCCACTTCCAAATCATCGTCTGCCGGCACCTCGAAAAGTGTATTATCAACCGTAAGCCACACATCAATCAAGCCTCCATATTCAAGGGAAGCACCAGCTGCGGGTTGCTGACGATAAACACGTGCTCTAAGCGAATCGGCAGCTTCCACAATCGATTCGTCATAAATTCGCGCGCCGATAGTTAGTCCTAAATTAGCCATGCGCGAGCCGAAGTTTTCTACTGATTCACCAAGTAAATCGGGGACAATGACACTTGATCCTGCGCCACGCCTTCCAACAACCAAATCAACATATGATCCTTTTAAAACAGATATTCCAACAGCAGCATCCGATCCACCAACTTTCTGCGAGAGTACTAAATCCTCATATTCTGAAAACTCATAGGAAACTTCGCCAATGCGCAAGCCCGATGATTGCGCAATGCTAATTGCTTGACGAAAAGAAACGTCGGTTAGCTGAGGCATGACAATCATTTCAGGATTAACAGCACAAATTGTCACAAAGACTTTCCTTCCCGATTTCACCATACTGCCCGACTTAGGCTGTTGTTCAAGCACTAATCCGGGTTTCTTTTCATCAACAAAAAGAGAATCGGAAATTACCAAACTCATGCCTTGCTTCTCAAGCAGCACTTTTGCCTCTTCCACATTTGAGTCGAGTAAAACGGGAACTTCATAAGTTTCACCATGATTAGTATAATTCGACAACATCGACATGGCAACAAAAATACCGATAAACAACAATACAAATAGTACGGCTAAATTTATCAGAAATGACTTGCTGAAAACAAAAGAAAAAAATGATTTCATCACTAATTAGCTTAAAAATGAACAAACACCCCGCAAAACTATCCCCTCAGTATAAAACCACAAAAGTACAATAAATATACAAACTTTTCACTAAGCGCTCAACATTTCCAAATTAGAAACGCATGCAGCTATTTTCAGGAACACAATAGGCGAACAATCTACAAAATATCTCTTTTAATAATCAATTGACTATGCGAAGTTTCTATTTGCTTTTGAAATAGAAATTACTTTAAATTTCGAATAACACCAAAAAGAATCGTTAAGCAAAATATAATCGTAATGGCAGTTGTTCCCAACAGTCTTCGTCGCCAAACAAGGTGTTTTTCATCGATGATTTTTCGCTGTTGAAAATAGGCGATAATCGCAAGATAGGGCAAGGACAAAACAAGCAGCGGATTAAAAGCCCAAGCATCGGCAAATTGAAGATGTAGCAAAGAATGCACTGCTCGTTGCGAACCACATCCGGGGCACTGAAAGCCGGTGAGAGTTAGAAAAATGCATCTCGGGAAAAACGAATTATCTTCCGGATTGTATCGAAAAAATATAATCAGCCCAATGAGCAATCCCAAAAGAACGAAAGCCCATAGATATTGCTTCATTTTAAAATAGATTTGATGGAAAAAAATCGTTAAGAATCAAAAAGACAAATGGAGAAACACTGAAAATTAATATTCCCAAAAGGCTTGTAAATAAAGCAATCAACATCCATGTTCTAGCATTACGAGATGACCTAATAGCCCCTTCATAGTTTCCCGAATAAAACAGATTTTCCACACGAATAGCATAAATAAAACTAATTAATCCGATGGGAAAACAGCAGAAAATCATGGTAATGATAGCACCTGCAAGATAGGTTCTCGGGGGATAACGAAATTCATTCGTCTTTTCTTCTCTACGTTCTTGCTCAACTTCGGGAATCGGAGGTGGAATTGTTCCATACTCCATCGTTGGAGGCTCCTCTTCTTGAAATAAGACTTTCAGTTCTTCAACTTCAGAGGCATTCATCCAATCAGACAAGCCAGCATGCCACACTTTTGTGTCGGGTGAAATTGATTGTTCTTTCAGTTGAGCAATCGAATATGGTCCTTTGTGATTACCATCTTGGGCATAAAAAAAATGTATTTCCATTGCGCTATCTTGGATTTCTAGTACAAATATAAATAATAAAATTTGCAATGAAATTCATGATTCTAAAAAAGAGTCGTTCTGAAATTTTATTGCATCACTTCACGCAAAACAACCAGCGATTTGAAATCGTGTTCAATTTCCAAGTGAATTCTATAATACATCACAAGCGCATCGAGCAAAACCCGCCGTTGAGCACTCGTAATTCCGAGATGTTTCATTTGAAAATATTCAGCTTGAAAAAGACTTGTAAATCTTTCGGTATCATCTTTGCTCAAAAAGTGCGGATGAATTGGTTCCTTATCGACAAACATGGCATGTAACAAATCGAAAAAGCAATCTCTATCATCTGTTTTTTCATGAGGAGCAATCCCCAGAAAGCGCATTAACTTAAAAACAAACAGCAAAAGAAAGTTGCTCGTCGAATCTTCGAGAGCATCGAGCAATTCCACCGATGAGAATATAAATTGAAACAATTCATTTGAGGCTTCTTCCACATGAAGAACTTTACTCAACAATTCAGCCATAAAAATCGACTGGGTCGATTTATAAATATTAAAAGGCATTGACAACAAAGGAACAGCCAAACGAGCCTCTTTAATTCGAGGTAGCGATGACGTATTCTGTCGATGATATACTTGTAATTCAAGCAAGAACATCGGCTGAAAAACATTAAACTTGGTTAATGCACGTTTACCATGCGAGCCGGAAAAAATGTAGGATTGCTTTCCAAAATCTTCCGTAAAAAGATGAACAATGATTGAAGAATCGGAATATTTCACATGACCAAGAAATATTCCACGAGTTTTCACAAGCACAACTAACTTTTTAAATACGCAACGAGCTTCTGAGTTGCAATCGCTCTATGACTAATTTTATTTTTTAAATCCAACGACATTTCAGCGAATGACTGATTGGTATTTTCAGCTTGAAAAATAGGATCATAACCAAAGCCCAGAGTTCCGGTCCTTTTCTCAAGAATTTCACCACGAACTATTCCCTCGAATAATTGCTCTTCCCCATCGATAATTAAGGCAAATATGGTTTTAAACTGAGCCTTCCTATTGGTTTGAAGCTGCAAATTATCGAGCACTTTCTGCATGTTCGCATCTGAGTTTTTAGCCTCTCCTGCATATCTTGCTGAATAAACTCCGGGTTCGCCATCGAGAGCGTCAATTTCTAAACCTGTGTCATCGGCAAAACAATTGTAGTGGTAATTCTGATAAATGTATCGTGCTTTCTGAAGAGCATTTCCTTCAATTGTAGGCTGCGTTTCGGGAATATCTTCCTTGCAATCAATGTCAGCAAGACTAAGAAGTTCAATACTTTCGGGAAGCATTGCCTGAACTTCACGTAATTTATTCAAATTATTTGTTGCAAATACTAGTTTCATCATTCTGACTATAAATCAAAAATTCCATCGGGGCATCTCATTTCAATAACTTTGTTATCAAAATCAAAGGCAGTAACGAAATCCTCGCTATAGGGAATCATCACTTCGTTTTCATTGTAAACAACCGTGAGCAAAAGATTTCCTGCGTAATCATCAACTTGCAGAATATCACCGATAATACCCTTACTTTCATCAACCAATTGAAATCCCACAAGCTCATTCACGGTAAATTCCTCTTCCCCTCTGATAAAATCTTTTTCGTGAATAAAAACCGCAGTTCCAACTAAATCTTTAGCACGTTTCTCGCTATCAATCCACTTCAATTGCACTAAAGCCGATTCATTTGATCGAAAGCGTATACCATCTTCTTCCAAGAAGTAGGGAACTAATAAACCATCATGCTCTAGAAAAATAGTTTCAATATCTTCTAGGCTATCGGCGAAATGAGCCTCAATTCTCAAATTAAGCTCTCCATCAAGTCCATGTTGCTTTTGGATATATCCAATCTTGTGGCAATTCTTCTTTGGTATTGTTTCCATGAAGGCAAAAGTACACATTATAAATTACATGATTTGTTTTTTCTGATTTTTTTCTATTTTTACAACTGCAAATGATATTTATCAATTATATTAGCGACAAACTAAAGCATTTACCTATGAATAAGAACAGCATATCACAATACACGCAACGCTTCATTATTTTAATCACCATTCTTATTGCCATTGGAAGCTGCATAATCATAACAAGCGATCAGTTTATATCATTCAAGCAACTCTCGTCCGACACGAGCACCGAAAAGATTGCCGACATAAAAGCGATGCTTAAGCGATTAGTAGAACGAGAAATATTCCGCATTGAAGAAAGTAGGCAATACATTATCAACCGGGAGAAAGAAGGTTTGAAACAAAGTGTTGAAGGTGCTGCATCGCTCTGTGAATCATTCATTGAGAACCATCGGGAATTATCAAATGCTGAGATCATGAAAATATTCATTCGATCGGCAGAAAAATACAACTCAACAAAAACACAGTATAAAATAGCCATTCATTCACTCGATGGAACGAGTATTTTTTCATCTGAGAGCCCAAAAGAAATGGGCACAAACCTATTTCATGTAAAAGATAAGTTTGGTCATTTCGACACCCAAAACGAAATTGAAGCATTAGAAAAGGAAAAAAGAACCTTTTTAATAAGTTCAACTGAAGTTGGCGAATATGAGAAACAAGAAACAAAAATCAGCTATGTCTATAAACTTGAAAAACTAAACTGCTACTTAGTTTCCAATTCATATTCTGATGATTATTTGAAAGAGCTTGAAGAAGCAGAAGGAAAACATACTAGTTTTCGAAACTACTCTCATGATGGAAACCTATTTATAATATCGCCCGATGGAAAAAACTACAAATTGAACAGCATCGAAAATGAATTATCAAAAGTCTCTCCTGAATATGAGAAATCGATTAAAGAATCGACAAAACAAATCATCAGTTCAATAAAATTGAATCCCGACGGAAGCTTTGTTGATTACAACGTTAGTGCACCAGATGGCGAAGCTCACAAGATAGCCTATGTGAAATATTACTCATCTTGCAATTGGATTATCGGAATAGGAGTTTCTCGCGACAAAATCAATACGGAATTAAATGACAAATTAATTAGCATGCGCAAGAGTGCAATACAGAAAACATTATTCATTCTACTCTTCTGCATTTTGCTCATCATTGTTGAATATGCAATACTTCGTGAATTCCGCCGTCGTTTAGTGAGCGATTTTCAAGTTTTCAATGACTACTTTCAGGAAGGTGAAGCTCTCAGTTTACATATCGAGCCAGAAAAGCTTTGGTTTAAAGATACTAAAGACATGGCAAACTATGTGAATCAGATGAACAGCAACTTGAAAAAAGCCTTCCAGGACTTACATCTTGAACATGAAAAAGCCGAGGAATCCGACCGATTAAAGACAGCCTTCTTAGCCAATCTATCTCACGAGGTTCGAACTCCAATGAATGCAATCGTAGGACTTTCAGCCATGCTCAACGATTGCGATGATGATGTTCGAAAAGAACTCGTTGAGTTAATTAATGAAAGCAGCTCACAACTTCTCTTACTCATTGAAGACACCGTAGAAATTTCAAAATTAGAAAGTAGTACCCTTGAAATTACGCGATCACCAATCAAATTGGGTCATATTTTTAAGCTCGTTCAAACATTCTATTTTTCAGAGTGCAAACGTCTTGGAAAAACATTCGAATTTCATTCAGAAAGTAACCTTGGCAGCAACTTTAGTTTCAACAGCGATGAAAAGCATCTATATAAGATCATCAGACTGCTTCTTGCCAATGCAATTAAATTTACCAATGCAGGAAAAATAACATTTGATGTTTCACTGAACGATGAGCATATTTTATTCAAGATTACAGATACAGGAATAGGAATACCAAAAGATAAACTAGACATCATTTTCAATCGTTTCACTCAAGCAGATGATTCTCACGCCCAACAACTCACACGCGACTATCGTGGAGTTGGAATTGGCTTAACACTAGCCCGCCAGATTACAGAAGCTATGGATGGTGAAATTTGGGCAGAATCAAAGGTTGGTGAAGGGTCATCTTTCCTATTTCAAATTCCTTACATCCACACAAACTAGCTATTGCAGTAAATTCGAAGAATACTTAAAACAAGAAAAGCATCTATTTCTAGATGCTTTTCTTGTTTCGTGGGCCAACCTGGGCTTGAACCAGGGACCTCCAGATTATGAGTCTGTTGCTCTAACCAACTGAGCTATAAGCCCGATAAGATCTTTCAATCTTTAAAACGATGCAAATATAATATTAATCTCAAAGAATGCAAAACTTCGCAAAGAAAATCTTATAAAAAACATTTTCACTCTTTTGGAACGAGCTTTCCATCAGAAGAAATCGCACCAAGTCTCATCAACTTATGAGATGCAGCTAAACCATTCGGATTACATCCTAGCAAACCTTCAGGAATATCAATTCCTAACTTCTCATAGTAAATCACCCATAAATCGAGAAAATCATCGGAATTTGCAACTTTAAAAGTCATTGGCTCTAAAGAAAAGATAGAATCGGATTCAAAAGCTAAATAAACGAATTCTGAACAATAGTAGGAGGTATCATTTCTCACATACGAAAAATTATAGGGCATACCTAACATTGCTTTGGCTCTATTTAAAGCCTTTGGAATCGCATTTTCATAGCTAGGCAACAGTCGATATGCATAAGTGTGCACATTGTCGGTATTAGAGGCTAAAAATGATTTTAACGGAGATGAAACCACGCCACTATCAGATGTTGCGTGTAAAACTACCAATTCACCTGTAGAAGAGATATCGAGTATTCCGACATGCGAGAAACTTGAGCACTCTTCAACCTGTGTTACCTCATTAATAGCCTTTGATAAATCGCTAATTCCAGCCTCGACGAACAACAAATCGCCTTTACGAAGCTCCTCAGTAGTTGTACAAGCGAAAAATGTGCAAAAACACAACAATAAAAATCTAAAATCCATAACAAGCTCTTTTTCGTTTAACTGCAAATTTAATTGAAAAAACAATTTAAACCAGCACATCTATTAAAAAAGAAGGCAGCGCAGAGCGATAAGCGAGCAGTGTGTTTGCAAAGAGCCTAAAATCCCTAAAAACAGAAAACCCTTGCTAACATTGCTGTCAACAAGGGCTTCACTTAAGTTGGCGACTACCTACTCTCCCACAATAAATGCAGTACCATCGGCGCTAGCGGGCTTAACTTCTCTGTT
>JBKEAC010000032.1:0-16383 GCA_047971925.1 Mangrovibacterium sp. | reverse complement strand
TGCTCGCTATTAGCATGATTTCAAGCGCAAATATACAAATTTATTATAAATTCAGAAGCCATTTCCACATTGGAATAACTTCAATCGTTTTATTATCAACCTCTAACACTTGTTCATTCTCTTGTGTGATAATCATCAACTTATTGCATTCTAACACACTTGATAGCTTCAATAAAGCTCCAACTTCCCGGTCAAATGTACCATCGTTGTTATCAAGATTATAGCAAACCTGAATAGCGGTTGCTCCATCAGGGATATAAAAATCTACCTCAACTCCTTTGTTGTAGAAGAAAACCGCATCATTACGCCCGTATTTACGCAGCAGGTTAATGGCAACTAAGTTTTCCAATAAGGAAGTGTTACCATCAAGCAAAAATAAATTCAGAATCCCGTTATCAGTAAAGTAATACTTGGGATTAGTCTCCTTATCTACAAGTTTGCTTGCTATATTTTGTATTGAGGAAATCAGCCACGCATCTTTAGCGTATTCTATATAATTGATAATAGTAGTTTTGCCGACTTTTGCTCCGGTAGAGGACACAATATTAGCAATTCTAGAAAATGACATAGGCTGTTTTATGCTTTCAGCCAATTTCTTAAATAGGATACGCAACGCGAAGGTATTATCTACTGAATGACGAGTTGCTATATCACCCAGATATATTTTCTGATAGACACTGGTTAGGTAATCACGTTTAGCTGTAAATTCGGCACTCTCGGGAAATCCTCCGAAATAGAAATAATCATTGAACTTCCGAAGCACTTCAGCTTTCCCCTCGGTTGAGAGTAAAGTTTCTTTAGTAATACTAACCTCATTTGCAGTTAGGAACTCCTTAAAATTGTAAGGATAAACATCAATCGGAATATAACGTCCTCCTAGAGTAGTTTGAATATCCTGGCTTAACATCTTGGCATTACTTCCGGTAATATAAACCCGATGTTTGGTATCAGCCATACGGCGAGCGAATTTCTCCCAACCAGCAATGTTCTGTATCTCATCAAGGAAAAGAATCGGTCTCTTACCATACATCTCCAAATGAATTTCCAACAATAGGTTCAAATCTTCCGAAGACATACCAACCAAACGCTCATCTTCAAAGTTAATATACAGCATCTCATCCCACTGTACACCTTGTGAAAGTAGTTGTTGCATCCTCTGATAGAGTAAGAAAGACTTCCCTGCTCTTCGGATACCGACAAAAACGTAGTTTCCAAATTCTTCAAAGGTAAAATCTCTCGGAATTACCACGTATCGAGGGACTTCTATCTGATTGTCGGCAATGACGGTTTTTAGAATATTTTTATCCATAATCACATATCGTCTTGTTTGTAGGACAAATATACTGCATTTTCGTCTTATTGACAAGACGAAAATAAAAAATTATTATTTCGTTTACAAAATACAAATCTCATATTTTAAAGTTGGTATGTCTTAGAAAGATGTAAGCTTATTTGACTCAGGCGATTGTTATACAGAAACGACATAAAAAAAAGAGCCCTAAAACAATGTTTAGGGCTCTTAGCAGTGGTGCCACCTGGATTCGAACCAGGGACACATGGATTTTCAGTCCATTGCTCTACCGACTGAGCTATGGCACCATGCCACATTAGATTAAATTGCTCTTATCTGAAATGCGATGCAAAGATACATCTTATTTTTAATAAACCAAATTTTCAACTCATTTTTTATGACGAAAATCATTTTTTTGCATAAAACAGAGTTTTTCTTACCCAAACTATTTCACATCAACCACACGAAAGGATACATCAGAATCCTCTAACTTCGTCATCAGTGAATCATAATTTTTCACCACATCTTGATGTGCTAACACAAAACTTGCAGGAACAGCCACTGTTCGAAAAATTTGGCGATAAATATCAGCATCATTCACCTCGTTAGGATCAAAGCTCGTTGTTAAATAAAACGTTGCATCTCCCATGGTAAAATCATAACTATAAGTCATAGGTCCAAATTCGGTGTAGGTTGTTTGAGGAAGAGGTCGCCACACATCAAGTCCATCAATATTCTCCCACAAAAGATAAACAAGCAGCACATCGGTGTCTAACATCGATGACTGAAACTCCACATAAGAAGCAAAGGCCCCCACCTCTGAGTTCCATAGCAAATCGCATTCATACTCATTTACAATCCCTTCAAAATAGTAGTCATTAACCACATAGGTTTCATCAGTACATGATGATATAAACGACATTGCGCACACCGCAACAAAAATCGAAAAATACTTTTTCATAGCCGTATATTAAATTAATTTATTTATTTCGCTTCCTTTTATCATCTTGGAACGTTTTCACTACAAGCAAGCACAACAAATTCTCGCTTGAATTACAAACATAATAAAAAACATTCTCATCTCCTACCCGTAGGTATATAAAAAAAGGAGAAAGTTTAAACTTTCTCCTTTGACAGTGGTGCCACCTGGATTCGAACCAGGGACACATGGATTTTCAGTCCATTGCTCTACCGACTGAGCTATGGCACCATGCCACATTAGATTAAATTGCTCTTATCTGAAATGCGATGCAAAGATATATCTTATTTTTAAATATCCAACAATTAAATTACTTTTTTATACATTTCAAGAAAAACTTCTATTCATTTGAAGTTAGGCTCATGTCTTTTCGGTATTTTGAAAAAACTCTAGCCCTTGATATAAAGCCTAAATACTTACCATCTTCAAGGACGGCAAGATTAAAACGCCCACAAGCTTCGAAAATTTCAGCTACTTTAAGCATGGAATCTTTAGGAGAAACATAAAATTCGGGCATGTACATAATATCTTTCACATAAACTCGATCATAAAGTTCTTGATTAAATATCAACTCTCGCACATCATCTAATTTTATCATGCCACGCATCATGCCTTCATCATCAACCACGGGATATAAGTTACGTTTCGATCCCGAAATGACTTTTGTTAAATCGCGTAAACTTGCGTCAGGAGAAACAGGTGCAAAATTTGTTTCAATGAGAGGCAACACCGACATGTAGTGCAAAACTGCTTTATCTTTATGGTGTGTGACTAAAATTCCTTGCTGCGCCAAAGTTTTAGTGTAAATTGAATAGGGTTCAAACGCCATTATAGTAATATATGACGTGATTGATGAAATCATTAATGGCATGAATAATTGATATCCGCCTGTTATCTCTGCCGTGAGGAATATTCCTAAAAGAGGTGCATGCATGACGCCTGCAATCATTGCCCCCATGCCTGCTAAAGCAAAATTTGCAGTAGGTAATTGTAAATCAAGAGTCGCATTCAGCACCAAAGCGACAAAATATCCACCAATGGCTCCCACAAATAACGATGGTGCAAAAATACCTCCCACACCTCCACTTGCTGTTGTTGCTGTCATCGCCAAAACTTTCACGAACAACATGACAAACAAAAAGCTTATTAACACCCACTGATTATCAGCATAATCAAAAAACAAGGTGTTGTGCAATAAATAGTCACCATTATTAGCAAAAATATGATTAATTGACGAATATCCTTCTCCCCAAAGAGGCGGAAACAAGAATATGCACACAGCTAATATAGCCCCTCCAATCATTACCTTTACATAGAACTTGTTTATTTTTTTAAACTTTCGTTCTAAATAGAATGTACATCGAGTAAAATAAAATGATATCAATCCTAGAAAAATACCCAGCACAATATAATAGATAATATTATGTGTGGAAAAATTATCCATATGGTCAAAATGAAACATCATGTCGCTCCCAGTGAACACATGTGCAACTACCGAGGCAGCTATTCCTGATATAAGCAAGGGAAGAAGCGATGCCATTGTCAAATCGAGCATGAGCACTTCAAGAGTAAAAACAATACCTGCAATAGGCGCTTTGAAAATTCCTGCTATAGCTCCGGTTGCACCACAAGCCAAAAGAAGCATTGTTTGCGAAGAATTAAGACGAAAAAAACGCGACAAATTCGATCCAATGGCTGAACCTGTCAACACAACTGGTGCCTCAGCTCCAACCGAACCTCCAAATCCAATTGTGAAGGCACTTGTAATCATGCTCGTAAAAGTGTGGTGCAGTTTTAGCTTTCCTTTTTTCAAACTAATTGAGCTCAACACCTGAGAAACTCCATGACCTAAATCATCTTTCACAAAATAACGGATAAAGACAACCGTAATAGCTATGCCTACAAAGGGAAATGCTAAGTACCAGTAGCCTTCTCCGTTTTCTTTTAGATGTCCTATTAATTCTTCTCCTACAAAATGAACAAAAGTTTTCAAAGTGAGAGCAGCAACGCCACACACAATTCCAACAACGAGACTTAAAATGTAAATTCGTCGCTGTTCTTCTAAACTCCCAAAGAATCGCCAAAACTTCAGAATTATCCTTTTCATTACTTCTTACTTTATTTTGATGGTGCAAAGCTATTAAAACTGTTTTTATTTCACGAAAGAAAAACAATGATCGTTTAAAAGATAAACTACAAGAAAGATTTGCCTGTACATTTCAACGGAAAGAAACGTATAATAATTGTTTTTTCTTGAAAGCTCATCTTAAATCTTAAAGTATTAATAAAAAAAAGCTTTGCCATATTGCAAAGCTTCTTCTCTAATTTTTTCAAAATCTGCTTAATTAATATCTTTCTTATTTTATGGCAAATCGAGCGCGAATTCTACATTCTACTTTGATTTTTTCAAACTCAATCGGCTCTATTGTTTCGTCAGCTGTTTCTGCCGACACCGACATTGCCTTACCTCTCAAACTATAAGCATATTCATTACGTGCATAAATATATTCTTCCTCTAAATAAAGCACCTGCCCCACTTCGCCACTTAGCGCACCAATCATGTCTTCTGCTTTTTGTTTGGCATTCTTCACAGCGTTTTTTCTAATCTGGCATTTCACCTCATCCATGTTACTTAAATCAAACTTATATATCGAGGCATCTTTCGCTTCAACTTCATCGAGAATTTGCCAAATTTTAGTCAACTCTTGCGAAGTTGAAAGCTTCATCTTGTAGGTTTTGCTTGCGAGAACATCTTCATTTTTTCGTTTAATCGGAACATACGACAAATTAGCATCTAGCACTGAAAGTTTTTCCAAATTGAAACCTGCCGATTTCATTTTCTTTTGCAACTCTTTGTCTAAATTTGTCAGTTCAATTTTAATTTTGCCATCATATCGCTCAGCTAGTGTAAAAGATACGTAAATCTCATCGGGCACAAACTCCTGATAAGCCTCACCTACCACACTTAAGTAGGGCACATCTAAAAGAGTTGATCCGGTTTGTGCTTGAACCATTAATGCCCCGCAAAAGAGCATTGCACTAAGTACTAATTTTTTCATCTGTAATATTTTTTTATTTCACTTTCTTAATTTTCAATTCAACATAGAGAACAATAGCCCCAAATAAGTTTAGGGGGCTGCTAAAGACGCATTGCAATCCCTCATAAAATCGAAATGACCTAACAGCTAATTTTTAGACATACCCTTTAATCAATTGTCATTATCCCACAGCATCTCCACAACAAACATAGTCATTTAATTAATTCCACCTTGTTAATTTTATGAAATTCACAAAAAAAACACTATATTCGCTTCTTATTACATGATTAAATTGACAATGAATCCTTTCTTAAAACAAGTTGCCAAATATCTAATCTCACACCCTGAGATTCCATTTCACAAAACAAGTATCATCGTTCCCAACCGTAGAACAAGTGTATTTTTAACCGCCTACATCAATGAGAATATTAGCAAAGCCACTATTTCTCCTGAAATGCTCTCGATTAGCGATGTTATATCCACGCTATCAGTAAATCATGAATCCGATAGGATTTCACAAATTTGTCTGTTACACCAAATATACTGTCGTGTAACAGGAATTAATGAAAGCCTCGATGAATTCTACTTCTGGGGAGAAATCATGTTGCAAGACTTCAATGACATTGATAAATATTTAATTGATGCTGCCGACTTATTTCGGAATATTAAAGATTTAAAAGAGATTGAAAATATTTTCGATTATCTTTCCGAAAAACAAATCCTCGCAATCAAAAACTTTTGGGGAATTGACATGCAAGCCAACGGATCGACTAATCGGACTCAATTCTTAACTCTTTGGAGCAAACTGGCTGAAATTTACGATGAATTTAAGAAAGAACTTCTAAAAAACAATGCAAGCTACAACGGCATGTTCTATCGTAACATCGTTGAATCTTGGAACGAACAAACAGTTAATCAACTTCAGTCTGACTATTACATCTTTGTTGGTTTCAATGCACTCAACAAAGTTGAAATAGAATTATTCAAGCTTTTCAAAAAAAATAAGAAATGCCTTTTCTTCTGGGACTACGATGAAGAATTTCTATTAGATGAGATTCATGAAGCAGGTCTTTTCATGCGTAGAAACCTGAATCATTTTCCCGCCCCATCGGATTTTGAGCTTGAACAAGGCGATAAATCACAGCAAGAAATTACAATTATTTCAACTCCTAGTCAGATTTCTCAAACTCAAATTTTAAACCACCCTCGTTTCCTCAAAACAACACACGCTCACTCACGCTTCGATGAAATGGCAATTGTGTTGGCAGAAGAAAGCTTACTCGTACCAACAATATCGGCGGTAGGAAATTTACGGCGAGAAATCAACATCACAATGGGATATCCCATTAGCAACACCGCTGCATATAGCCTTATTAATTTACTAATCGACCTACAAAGAAATTTCAGAAAATACAATAAAAAACCAGCTTACTACCATAAGACTGTTGTGTCTCTTCTTAATCATCAACTAATTACAAACCCCGAATATAAGCAACTTGTCAATGAGATTAATCGAAAAAACCTCATCTATGTTGATCTAGAATTCTTCCAACACGACCCATTACTACAACTTGTTTTTAAACACCATTTAAATTGGAATGAATTCTCGGCTCATCTGCTTGAAATCATTTCTGAACTAGCCTCTCGAAGACTGTCGAACTCAAATAGAGGTGAAGAAAGTGAAATATTCTCGCTCGAAACCGAGTACTTATATCATGCCTCCCTTGGAATCCAACAATTATCTGATGCGCTACAATCGATCTCTTCCGATGGAATATCTATTCAGCTTTATGCAAGAATCCTACAACAAGTTATTTCGCGCATTAGTATCCCCTTTGAAGGTGAACCACTCATTGGGGTGCAGGTAATGGGCGTACTTGAAACACGCAATCTCGACTTTGAGCAAGTTTTCATGCTATCGGTTAATCACGGTCGATTGCCTAGTAATGAAAATTCGCATTCATTTATCCCCTATAACCTAAGAAAAGCGTTCGATCTTCCTACTTATGAAGAGCACGACGCCATGTATGCTTATTACTTTTATCGACTATTAAATCGAGCTAAGAATATTGTCTTAGTCTTCGATTCATCGAGCAACGGAATCACAACTGGCGAAATGAGTCGATACATTTATCAACTAATTTTCGATTCCAATCGAAAAATTACCAAATTAGAACTAGATTTTGAGAATAAGACCGTTGAAAAAGATGAAATAGCAATTGCTTCCACTCCAGAACATCGGGCTAAACTCTTAACAAAATATCAAACAAGCAATCTCTCGCCAAGTGCACTTAACACTTATCTCGAATGCAAACTAAAATTCTATTTTAGCTACATTGTTGGAATTCGAGAAAGCGATGAATTAGAAGAAGAAATTGATAATCGCATCTTTGGAAATCTTTTCCATGAAGCTGCTGAATACATTTACAAGCCATTTGAAAATAAAACATTGACAGCTGAAATGCTAGAGCAAATGGCAAAAAACCAGCTGAAACTAAATGAAGCTATACACAACGCTTTTGCCAAGGTAATTTTCAAAAAGGAAAAAAACGACAAGATAGAACTAGAAGGAAACAACAAGCTCGTTGCACATCAATTACTCACTTATCTCAAAAAGATGCTCCGTAACGATCAGCAGATAGCCCCAATTCAAATTATCAGTTTAGAGCACAAATGTACAAATGAATTCAAATTAATGGTCGATGGTATTGAAACAAGCATTAATATCGGTGGAACTATCGACAGGATCGACCAAACAGATCAAGGAATTAGAATAATCGATTATAAAACGGGAAGAAATACAGATATGAACTTTATCAAATCAGAAGATCTTATCAATCGAAATTTTGATAAACGTCAGAAGGAAATCTTTCAAACGCTGCTCTATTGTGAAATCATCAGCCGCCAAAGTAACAACAATAACATTCTCCCAAACATCTATAAAATTAGTCAGTTCTTTGATGACAAGTATTCTTCCACCATCACCCATTCTAAAATCCCGCTCAACTATGCCGATATTCAAGATGAATTCAATGAAATCATCAATCTTCTCTTAGCCGATTTGTTCAGCCCCGATAATGTTTTCACACAAAAAGAAAAAGACAAATGCAATTATTGTTCTTTTCTTGACATCTGTGGAAGGTCAGAAAAAAGTTGGTCGTAATACTTCCTCAATCATCAAGCAAATCAGGACGCAATCTTTGAGTTCGCTCAAACGATTGCTCCTCGCGCCAACGACTAATTAACGCATCATTCCCACTTAGAAGTACTTCAGGCACTTTCCATCCGTTGTGATTGGCTGGGCGCGTATAAACAGGAGGGCTGAGCAAATTATCTTGAAAACAATCGCTCAATGCCGATGTTTCATCACTCATTGCACCTGGAATTAATCTAACAATTGCATCAACCATCACCGCTGCTGCAAGTTCTCCACCGGTAAGCACAAAATCACCTATTGATATTTCGCGTGTAATTAAATGTTCCCGAATACGGTGATCAATTCCTTTATAATGCCCACAAAGAATAATAATATTCTGATACATTGAACACTGATTAGCTATCTGCTGATTAAGTACTTCACCGTCGGGACTGGTATAGATTATTTCATCGTAAGAGCGTTGCGATTTTAAAAAGTTTATTGCATCTTCAATTGGCTGAATTGTCATTACCATGCCCGCTCCTCCTCCAAATGCATAATCATCTACTCGCTTGTGTTTATCGGTAGAGAACGTTCTTATGTCGTGAACAAAAATCTCAACAACACCATTATCCTTTGCTTTCTTTAATATCGAGTGCTGAAACGGACTTTCAAGCAATTCCGGAACAACAGTTAAAATATCTATGCGCATATCTTCTATTTTATTTTGCAAAAATGCAGCTTTTTTCGAGCCTCTCCATCATCTTAGTTCAAGAGCTAAAAAATAAACCGATGTTTAACACGAAACTTTCTGCCTACATTTTTTAAACAACGACCAGCGTTGCATGCCTTCTCTAGTCAAAAACAACTATCCTCATTGCTGTGATAACAATCAAAACAAACAGTTTCAGTCTTCAGAAAAGAAGTCCAGAAAAACAACTTTATTTCATCTTTATTGCTTTATTGTAGCAACTTCTACATAAAGGTTCATATTCATTTTTTTCACCTAACATCACTAGCTTATCTTCTTTTGCCAGACGATGAGAAAACTGAGCAATATTTCCACAGTTCACACAAATAGCATGGACTTTAGTAACATATTCAGCTACTGCCATCACCTTTGGCATCGAACCAAAAGGCACTCCTTTAAAGTCCATATCAAGCCCAGCAACAATAACACGCGTCCCTTGCTCTGCTAATTTCACACACACGTCAACCAATCCCGCATCGAAAAACTGAGCCTCATCAATACCAATCACCTCAAAACCTCCCGATAGCAAAAGCATAGCTGCGGAATTATCTACCGATGTGCTTGGTATCGAGTTGTCATCATGAGAAACAACTTCATTTTCAGAATAGCGCGTATCAATGATAGGCTTGAAAATTTCCACCTTTTGTTTTGCAAACTGAGCTCTCCTCAAACGACGAATCAACTCCTCTGTTTTTCCTGAAAACATCGAACCACAAATAACTTCAATAGTTCCTTTCCGCTGTTGATGCGCCAAATCTCTTTCAATAAACATGATCTGATTCTTTTTTCGTATTTTTCGACAAAGATAAAAAATGCACCAAAGAAAAAAACACAAATCTCAAACATTATTTCTAAAAAAAACTATCTTTGTTTTCATGAAACGAGCCATCATTGATTTAGGAACAAACACATGCAATCTTCTCATTGCCGAGGTTGAGAAATCTAACTACCAAATTTTGCACACCAGCAAAGAGTCTGTTAAGCTTGGGAAAGGAGGCATCAGTAATAAGCTCCTCACTCCTGAAGCTACCGAGCGTGCAATTCATGCGCTTCAAACTCACCTAAGAACAATACAAGGCTATGGTGAAATGAACAGTATTGAGGTGATTGCAACATCGGCAGTGCGCGATGCCTTAAACAAAGATAACTTTGCGCAACAACTAAAAGACGCTACCAATTTAAACTTAAACATCATTGATGGAGACCAGGAAGCAAGCTATATTTTTGATGGCGTGAAACTCGCTATCGAAAACATCCCCGACGGAACATTGATCATGGATATTGGTGGTGGAAGCAATGAATTTATCTTCATAAAAAACAATGAGATTGCATGGAAACAAAGCTTTCCAACTGGAATTGCTCGTGTTGTTGAACAATTTCATATTTCCAATCCAATTCTAATTTCCGAAGCACAAGAAATATCACGCTGGTTTGAAGCTATGATGCCTGAACTTTGGAAACTTCAAGAAAATAAAATTAATGTCCTAATCGGATCATCGGGCACATTCGACACAATAGCTGACAGCATTGACCAAATTTCACCAAACTCAACTATCAGAAAAGCAAAATCAATTGCAATTTCCGATTTCGAACAATTCTTTCAGGTTTTGATTAAATCAAGCTTTGCCGAACGATTAGCCATGCCAACAATAGAAGAAATGCGGGTAGAAATGATTGTTCCCGCTCTCATTTTAATTGACCTTGTACTTAAAAAGCTCTCCATCCCAACTATCATCCAAACTGATTATTCTTTAAAAGAAGGAGTGCTAGCTCAATTTTTAAAACCGCAACTTTAAATATCAAAAAATAAGCTCGCAACACGATTCAACATCGAGAAAATCTAAATAAATTTGTATTTCCGTCGGTTTATCGCTTAATTGCACCTTTTTCAAATTCAATTCAACTACCATGACTAGAATTGCTATATTTCCTGGATCATTCGACCCCTTCACTGTGGGCCACGAAAGCATTGTGCAACGTGCGCTGCCCATGTTCGATAAAATTTATATCATGATTGGTTTTAATTCCAAGAAAAACTCCTTTTTCCCAATTGAAAAAAGACTCGAATGGATTAAAAAATCTTTTGAAAATGAACCTAAGGTTGAAGTTAAACTACACGAAGGACTAACCGTTGATTTCGCAAGAAATGTTGGAGCTAATTTCATTCTACGAGGACTACGCACGTCATCGGATTTCGAATATGAGCGCGCAATTGCTCAAATGAATAAAAAAATATGCAATGAAATAGAAACCGTCTTTTTGCTCACAATGCCCGAACACACTCCTATTAACTCTTCAATTGTGCGTGAAATATTTGCTCATGGTGGCGACATCAGCGAATTTATACCAGCAGCATTACAAAACATTGACCTAACACGATAGTACCTTGAAACATTTTGCACTACTATCTATCTTTGCTTTATTAAGCATTTGTCCTTCTGTTGCTCAAATGAATCCTACTCGTTTGAAAGGGTGCGAACCAAATTATGCCAATTACCAGATTACTATCTATAAGACAACCGACCCTTTCGATCTCCTTCCTCAAAATTTAGGGACAATTCAAGTGGACATACTCGGTAATTTTGAATTGGATATTTTGTTATCAAGCACTAGCTATATTTATGCCGATTTCGACAGATGGCACGCATCAACGATTTTAGAACCAGGTAAAGAATATAACATTCAACTCCCTCCCCACCAACCTCTAGTTGAAGCTGAAAAACGAAGTCCCTATTTTAGTAAATCAAGCATCCCCTTTGGGCTAAAAAATCTTCCTCCCAACGATATCAATCGACAAATTCAGTCTTTTGAAATTGCATATGCCGAGATTGAAGATAAATATTATGACGACCTTTTCATACGTAAATCGAAGGTTACCATGCAAAAGTTAAAATCAGAAATTCTTCAGAAATTTACAGCTCCTGCCAACACTTTTTTTGGTCAGTACATTTATTATCGTTTAGCGTTAGTGGAATACAAACTCCATTTGATTGAAGATGCCGATTTTATTCAATTATACATGAATGTGGAAAGCCTGCCTTTCAACAGCCCTCCATTTTATCAACTCTATAAAGAGGTTTTCACTCGTTTCTTTCACCAAGAAATTGTGCTTAATAAAAACATGATGCTTGCTCAGTTAATTCATTCAGGAAAACTTTCTAACATTGAAAACTACTTCTATAAAAATATAAACTGGGGCGATGACCTGCGTCAAATAACCATTCTTTATGGCATTTTCGATTCCTACTACATGAATCTTTTCCCAAAATCTATCCTGCTTAATATTCTTAATCAAGTGCAACAAAGCAACTGGTCGAGCTCTTACAAAAAACTAGCTGCCCAACTACATCATCAGCTCGGATATCTGACACCAGGCACGGCGGCTCCTGACATCACACTTCAAAATATAAACCAAGAAGAAATTCAACTTAGTCAAATCCTAAGTAAAGAGAAAATCAACTTCCTACACTTCAGCAATAGCAACAATCCGATATGTAGAAATCATTTAGAGCAGATGAGCATGCAACATGAAAAATATAGTAGTCAAATTAACTTCATCATCATTATGCCTAAAAGTTGTCAAGCCAAATCCAATGCTGCAACTTTAGCCAATTGGAAAGGTTCATTCTTTTTTGCCAACGATGAAGCTCTTGCAAAATACAATATCCTTACTACTCCTTTTTCATTTGTAATTTCACAAGATGGCAACTTCATAATTTCACCAGCTCTTAACCCTTTAGAAGGAATGATCGACCAATTAAACACGCTTCTATTTAATGAGCGACGAAAAAGCTTAACTCAAAACAATTAATTTGTTTCAGCAAATTTATCATCTAACATCAATTTGAGTTCTTTGCAATCGCCGCCTCACCGATAGAGCTGGCTGCTTGCAACAAAAAAAGCATCTTCACCTCCTATCAAAGAAACTTATCGATCAAGACTCTAATGTTTTGATATGTGGAACGATACACCTCTTCGAAAACCTCTTCTTTTGAAAACCACCTCACCTCAGTAATATCTTCTTCAAGCTGAGGATTTGGTTTTTCATTTCCGCCATAGCTCATTTCAAACCAATCGGCTTCCTTCCACACCCAATTATAGGGCGACGGATAGTATGGCGAACGAAAAATATGTCTCCCGATGAGCAGTTTCCGCACAATCTCATGACCATGAATTCCACACTCCTCCTCAACCTCTCTAATTGCAGCTATTTCTGAGCTTTCCCCCTCTTCAATGCGCCCCTTGGGCAAATCCCATCTACTCATTCGCTTTATAAAAAGCCATTCTCCCTTAATGTTTTTAATCAATCCTCCAGCAGAACGCACAAAATTAAATCCAGCGATTATCTTCTCTAAATCTGAACAATTGAGCACGAAAATCTTCTTCAACCCCAGCTTCTCAATCTCTTCCAACACATGCACCACATCATCAAAATGATTGATTATTCTATGTTCATCAGAATTAAACTCCGCAAATAATTCTTCTTTTTGCTTGAACAGCAACTCACTTTCATTGAAAAAAACTTTGTACATTTGCCCAATATCTTAATAAATACATTTAAAAGTCATGCAAGATACTTCTTTAACCGTTACAAAACAATTGCTGAAGATAAATACTATCAAAATTCAGCCTGAAAATCCATTTACTTGGGCATCTGGATGGAAATCGCCTATCTACTGTGACAATCGTAAGATACTTTCTTACCCTGAAACTCGTAGCATTGTAGCTAAAGCCTTTGCCGAATTAGTACGCAAAAAATATCCTCATGCAGAAATGATCGCTGGAGTTGCTACCGGAGCAATCGCTCATGGTGTTTTAGTTGCCGAACTTCTTGGATTACCATTTATCTACATCCGTTCTGCACCAAAAGGCCATGGTCTTGAAAATATGATTGAAGGCGACTTAAAAGAAGGACAAAAAGTGGTGATTATCGAGGATTTAGTTTCCACTGGCATGAGCTCGCTAAAAGCTGCTGAAGCAGTGCGAGAAGCTGGTAAAGCAGAAGTTCTCGGAATGCTTGCCATTTTCAGCTATGGATTTCCTGTTGCTACTGAAGCCTTTGCTGAAGCAAACATAGAGCTTGAAACATTAAGTAACTACCAATTGTTAATTGAACATGCTGTGGAAACAGGTGTTGTAGCTAAAAATCAACTAGAGTCGCTTAAAAGCTGGCGCGAAAACCCATCGGAATGGGGAAAAAACTAGAACATATGAACTCATGTTCGAATTTGAGGATAGCGCCCCGAAGAGTTTAACTCCACAGGGTGCTAACCTCAAATAAATAACCACTTACAATTAAAAAAATGGCACTACATAAATACGAAAGCGACATCAAAATTATTCCTAACAATCAAGATGTAATTTATAATTACCTTTCCAACTTCGACAACCTTGCGCAGTACATGAGCGATGAACTTCTTGAACAAATTAACGAAAAAGTCCCCCAAATTAAAGTGAGTAATTTCGAAGCCGACAACGACTCTTGCCGTTTTTCTATTGCAGGAATGGGGCAAGCTGAAATTCGAATCATTGACAGGGAACCTTCTAAAACAATCAAAGTTGCTAGCACGGGTAGCCTTCCGATTGGTATCACGTTCTGGATTCAGCTTTTACCTTCAAGCCCCTATGAAACTAAAATGAAACTTACCCTTCATGCTGAAATGAGCATGATTATTAAAATGATGCTTGGAAAAAAATTAGAAAGCGGAATCGATGAGCTTGCCAACATGATCGCTAAACTTCCTTTCCATTAATAAAAAAATCTCGCTATGAAAGTTTTCAATAAGGACGATAAAATGAGCGTTCTCATTACAACAGAAATAAATCTATTGCCCGTAATGAGCCGCTTCAAACTAAAACTAGGTTTTAAAGAAAAAAACATCGGAGAAGTTTGTTTGAATTCCAATGTAAATCCCGATTTCTTTTTGGCAATTGCCAACACCTACATTAATGAATCATATTTCCCTGAGCGAAAACTTTTATCTTTTTCTCCTCTGCTTTTAATTGATTATTTAAAGCAAACACACAAATATTACATCGAGATTGTCATCCCAAAAATAGAATATTTCCTCATGCGGGTGATGGAAAGTGAGTGTAAATCAATTTCGAACTTAGAGCTCATCAGTTCATTCTATCAAAACTATAAAAAAGAACTTCTTCTTCACTTCGAACAAGAGGAGAAAGAAACGTTCCCCTATGTGGAGCACCTTGTCAATCACAATCAATATCCGATATCGGAAAAACGAATGTACGATTATGGCCAAGTGCATTCCGATGTTGAAGAAAAACTTAGCGACTTAAAAAACTTAGTCATTAAATATCTTGATGCCGATTACAACATGGACTACATGAATGATTTCCTACATACTTTATTCCATTTTGCACAAGATTTAAACGACCATTCTCGCATTGAAGATACCATCTTGGTGAAACAAGTTTTGGAGTTAGAAAACAACCTCAACAAGCGATAAATCATGGACGAAATTATTTTTATCATTCACCCATCATCAATTGTTAGAAGAGGTCTTTCTGGCATAATCCAAGAGTTCTTCAAAATGGAAATAACCTTACTAAATCATGTTGATGAACTACCACCCTTTTGTCAGATTGAAGGCAAAACCGTTCTACTTCTCATGCAAGAGGGTGAAGCTATTCCTGTTGATCTCGAATCTCGATTCAATCAAAACAATCAGGTTTGCAAAATATTTTTAGAAAACCCCGCTATTCAACCGACTATTGATCTAGAGTTTAAAATACATCTTAACGCTGATATTCTACAAATTCAACAAGTGATTCAATTGGCTAGAAACTCAGCAAACAAAACCAAAGTGACTATTTCTGCAAATTCTGAAGAATTAACACAACGTGAAATTGATGTGCTCAAAAAAATAGCTCTGGGACTCGCAAACAAGGAAATCGCCGATACGCTAAACATTAGCATACACACGGTTATTTCACATCGAAAAAACATCACTGAAAAACTGAACATTAAATCTATTTCGGGTTTAACAGTCTATGCGATTATGAATAAACTGCTCGACATTTCCGAAATTAATCCAGAAGAACTCGTTTAAGCATGAAACAACTATCATGTCTATTATAAAAAAAAATCACCCGAATTACACAAGCAAGTTATTCGGGTGATTTTTTCTAGACTATCCACTTCTTCGTATTCCTCCGAGCAAGTAC
>JBKEAC010000031.1:0-2632 GCA_047971925.1 Mangrovibacterium sp. | reverse complement strand
CAAACTTATTGGTCCATTTTTATTTTGAAATGGTGTTTTAAGCAAACTTATTAGTCCATTTTTATTTTGAAATGGCGTTTTAAGCAAACTTATTGGTCCATTTTTATTTTGAAATGGTGTTTTAAGCAAACTTAATTGTCGATATTTTTCCGCATGAGGTAAGTTAAGTTTGAATTTATAATGTAATAAGAAGTGTTTTAGCAACGATATTTGTTCGTTATAAGCCTAATCATAAGTTATCGGATTAAAAATGCGCTGATTTAATTCCGCCGACGGGTAAGTGAGTAGAATAATTTGACTCTTTAGTTGTTCCTAACTTAGAGAAGGATGCGATTGAAACACGCTTGCAATACACTTGCAACGCACTTGCAACAGTCTTTAATCATTTAATCGAAGCTTGCATACGGATGCGGGAAAGGGCGAATTGCAATTCGCCCCTTGCCGCACGAGTTCGAGGCATTTAATCATTTAGTCGAATCCACATGCAAAGCGTCTTTCAACTGAACGCCCATTTGGTCATTGTTGGATTGCCTTGCAAAATTAACCATGCAAGCATAATTCGACAATTCACTACCCACTAAATTCGACATAGAGCCTTTTTTTGATATCATGAATTTATTGGGAAGGCATTTAGTAAATAGAGTACAATCTTCATGCCTTTTTTTAGCACGGTAAAAACACTGCCACGCTACTTACATGGCTTTTTCAACTGCTAAAAAGCTTCAAATTATCAAGCTCTTAGAGAATTCAGAGAAGGCTTCAAGAACACAAATGCCACTTCTCACCTTTAAAAAACTATTATTGAAAGTCCGTTAATTCCAACTAGCAATCAATTGACTATTTTGAGCTACCCAAGTTCGAATGGCTTCGTTATAATCATCAGACTCTTGCAAATCAGCAAGCAAACGCGCCATGACATCGGCATCGAAATGCATGTTTGCAATCAGCTGAGCAACCTCGTGATGTTCCTCGTCGAATTTAATTCTCGAATAAGCGTAAATTTGCTCTGTATCACCAAATATTCCTCTGGGGTCATCCAATATTTTCAAATCCCAACGACCAAACATCCAATGAGGTTCCCAGCCCATGAAGACAATCCAATTTTGAGCCTCATACTCCCGTTGCAGTTCCGACAACATGGCTACAGTAGAAGAACTCATCACGTTTAAATCAAGTTCATAAGTATAAATAGCCATCTTCGTTTTCTCTGAAATTCCGGCACCTTCTTCAATACCCACAATGCGATCTTTAAACTTATCTTTATTAACATTTAGCTCTTCAATCGAATTGATAGGCACATAGCTTGGCACACACAAGCCAATCTTTGCTTCGTCATACATTTTACCAAGTTGCACCAATTTATCTTGAAATTTTGCAATTTTAGTTCCATGCGTTGCAGGAAGCCAAGTATCGAGAAACAAATCGGTAGTTCCGTTTGCCATCGAGGCAAGAATTAAATCGACAGCAGCCTTTTCAATTTTCACCTCATATCCTTTTGATTCCAAGATATTTTTAGCAATCATCGTCATAGCCTTCCCTTCATCCCAACCATCAACATAGGCAATTGAAATCGTTTTTTTCTCCAACTCATTCTCACTCATCTTCTGATGAACTACAAAAAGTAAAGAAGCGAGACACCACAGTCCGAGCGCAATGAACTGAAAATCCTTTTGCTTCTTTGTTTTTTTAGCATTTTTCTTTCCAAACCCTTGAGTTATTCTATCGAGAATAATTGCCAGAATTACCACTGCCAATCCGCTTTCAAAACCGAGAGCTATATCTAAATTGTTAATTCCTTCAAGCACTCTTTCTCCAAGCCCACCAGCAGCAATCATACCAGCCACCACAACCATTGATAGTGCCATCATGATTGTTTGATTTAATCCAGCAAAAATGGTATTTTTAGCAATTGGCAATTCCACTTTCAGCAGCATTTGTTTAGGCGTACAACCAAAAGCTCTAGCCGACTCAATCAATTCGGCGGGCACTTGCTGTATGCCCAAAGCGGTGAAACGAACAGCAGGCGGCATTGCAAAAATAATTGTTGCAAACGCACCAGGAAGCTTTCCAATACTAAAGAAAAGCACGGCAGGAATCAAATAAACAAAAGCAGGCATCGTTTGCATTAAGTCGAGAATCGGACGGATTATTTTCTCACTTGTTTTACTTTTAGCCACAAGAATTCCAAGAGGTATTGCCAAAACAAGAGCTACAACTGTCGACACTAAGACGAGTGCTAGAGTTTCCATCGTGTCGGTCCAAAACCCCATGAAATAAATCACAAGAAATCCGATTAGCGTAAAAATGCTCACACCTTTATTTGCATTAAACCATGCAATAATTACAAAAAGTGCTATAATCATGTAGAATGGTAATGCCAGCAGAAATGTTTCAATTCCGCCGATAGTGCTATTTCCTGAATCTTTAATGAAATCGAATAGGAATGCCAAATTAGCAGTCATCCACCCCACTAACTTTTCCACATATAAACCAATATTAATTATCTTATCTTCTATCATATATTTAATTTAATTGCTCAAGAGCTTGTTCTTTAAGTTCTTTTATTTCATTCCTACTGTAAGGAGTCGATTCTATAATAAGTGAGGTTTGAGAAACTATTCCTAATAATTTT
>JBKEAC010000030.1:0-40445 GCA_047971925.1 Mangrovibacterium sp. | reverse complement strand
GCTTCCATCGATATAAAAACAATTGGGAGATAGTATCACCGTATCGCCACAATAGGTAAAGAACCCATCATGAAGTTGTGGAGTAGAAACTTTCTTACAAGAAGAAAAGAGTAATAGCAAAGTACTAAGCAATACTATAAATCGTTGAAGTTTCATTAGTAAGGTATTTCGTTAAACAAAATCAGGTCGGAATACTATCCCGACCTGATAAAAATAAAGATTCTATTTTGAAAGATTTCTCTTGATTAATGAGGTTCCGTTAGCACAATTATTTGCTAGGCAAACCATAGCCATTTGTTACGTTTCCTTTCGATTGATCGATTAACGTCTTTGGCATAGGATGAAAATATCGAGGAGCACTATTCTCACGTCCAACAACTCCATCTAAAATTGCAGCATTCAACATTGCTTTAGCAGTTGCATCATTCCAAGTTCGGATTCCCCATTCGACTTTTGCATAACCATCCGCTTCCAGAGCAGAGGCTTCAGCTCCATCAGGATCTATATAATCATATAATCCTTTTATCGCCAGATTTTTACCTGAATCTAACACTGGGAGCCCCCATTCATAAATCCCGCGCCATCCTGGATAGAGAGCTGGATCATTTTTGTCGGGACTTTGCGTCACAACAGGGACGTCGCTTCCTCCTATCTTAACCGATTTTGTCCAAACATAGTTTGAGATTGTTCTACCGCTTGGAAATGTGTAGTACCCATTCGCTTCAAGTCCAGCAATCATATCTGCCATTTCTTGACGAACCGCAATAGCTCTTTCATTGAATTTACCTGAGCGAATCATATCCCAACGAACATCACCTTCTCCTACCAATTCCAATTTCCGCTCCTCGTAAATAGCATCCAATAATTCCTCTCCTGTTAAACCTAAAAGATTGTGAGATGTATCACCAAAAGCTCGTTCTCTTACTTGATTCACAAGCGAAATCGCACCCGCATTATCTACCCCTAAAATAGCTTTAGCTTCAGCTAACATTAACATTGCATCCGACACTCTCATCAATACATAATTTATCCCTGAAGCTCGGTATGACACATTAGGATAATTTGGTACATCACCTCTATTTTTATCCCACTTATTAATACTTGGACCTCCACCTCCAATACGCGTTCCAACACCAAGAGGAACTAAAGTCTCTTTTCCATTTGATGCATCACTACCTGTAACAACCATAGTCACATCTCGACGTTTATCCCCTTCTTCATATGCATTATAAAAGAAAGATGGAATCATCCGTACAGCTGCAAAAGTATTCAAATAAGAAATACTCCCTTTTCCTCCTGGGCGTCCTTGACTATATCCCATCTCTGCATTACCCGTACCAGGAACTGTAGCAATTTCAAATATAGACTCAGGACTGATTCGTCGCGAATTAATTTCTTGCCAAACTTTCTGGAATGGATTATTCGCAGCTCGACTATCCGAAGTGACAAGTTGTGCTGAACCACGATAAGTATTCACTGCTGCATTTAAATATTGTTCTGCTACTCCTATGTAACTTAGAAAATCTGTTCTGCGCGCATAAACACACTCCCCATCATCACTCCCTTTTGCTTCGAATTTCACATCGCCATAAAGACCATCGATATCTGTTCTGATAGTTTGCCATCCTCCAGCGTGAAGAGCAATCTCTCCAATAAGAGCATTAGCAAATGTACGGCTTAAACGCTCCGAAGTTAAGCCTCCTTCGCCTAACACATACATTTTAGATTCCACAGCTTTAAGATTTTCCATGATTTTATCCATAATCTCAAAACGCGAAGTCAATTCATAGGTATCTACTACTTTATTGTCGTAACCATAAGGCACATCTCCAAAATGACGCACTAATTCCCAAGCGCAATAGGCGGCAAAAGTTCTTGCTTCTCCATATAGCTGCGTCCATTCAGTTGGCTCATTGCCTTTTGCATCAGCTTGATAAGCTTCATTTTCAGCAATCAAGTCTGCAATTCTATTAGTTCTAGCTAGAACAACATTCAAACTATTATATTGCCCTTCTGCACCATTTACGGTAGTTGCACTAGGTTGCAACCTTCCTATCACATTGTTCGCAGTTGGATATTCACTCATATAGCCCGCATCTGAACCAATAGGATCTTGCCAATTATAATTTCCACCAGATACAGCATTTTGCCGATACTCTGCATAAGCCCAAGATAGCGTTTTTAATGCTTCTGCAGGACTTGACATGACAAAATCATCATCAGATTGACCAGCATTTGACACATCAAGATAATCTTCGCTACATCCTAAATATAATATAGGTAGCAACGCAAAGCTTATATATATAACTATTTTTTTCATCATCTCTGTAATTTAAAATTATTATCTTCTTTCTATAATTAGAATGTAATATTTACACCAAGTACGAATTGACGAGCACGTGGATAGGTTCCCCAATCAAGTCCAATAGTTGGATAACGAGCACTATTTAAATTAGCGGCTGCGTTTACTTCTGGATCTAATCCTGAATATCCTGTGATAGTAAATACATTATAGATAGAACCATATATCCTTAGATTATTTGCTCCAATTTTGTTTTGCAATTGTTTTGGTAAACTATAACCAAGAGTCACAGTATTTAAACGCAGGTAAGAACCATCTTCCACACCAATATCAGACACGTATCCTTGTTGCAAATAAGTCGATGGCAAACTCGCCTTCGCATTGGCAGCGTTCAGTTCATCAGGAGTGTTAAGTTGCACTAAATTTCCATCTTGCATTTTGAACAAGGTGTACGAATCATTCACAATTGACATTTTATTTCCGTACAAACCTCCACCTTTATTTCCATTATAAAGAGATGCCAGCATGTTTGCATTATATATATCATTGCCACAACTCCAGTTAAAAGATAGGCCTAAATCAAATTGTTTATACGCGGCGTTAATATTGAATCCACCAGTATGTTTAGGTGTCATATTGCCAATTTCCACATAATCCTTCGTGTCGATTACGCCATCTTCATATGCATCAACAAATTTTGGCAAACCAGGATATGCTTGCTGACCTGCGGGGACTCGACCTCCTTGATAAGAGATAAAAGCACTTGAAAGATCTGCTATTCCATCCTTTAATCTATACTCTCCAGTTGCGCTATCATAGTTAAAATCATCAGGAGTATAATAACCTTTACCATCTGCTTTATACCCTTTCACAATTCCAACTGGACTTCCTTCTTGCAAAACATAATCTGAATTTGGATTTCCTTGTTGGAAAATTTGCGTTCCGTATTCACTCTGTATTCCATCTGCAAGTTCATCAATATTGTTCTTATTGAAGTTAATGTTTACACCTCCAGTGATATTCCAGTTTTGATTTTTATATATTACTCCATTAAGCGAAATTTCAACCCCTTTATTACTTGTTTGCCCAATATTTGCATAGCTCGTTTTAAATCCTGTGATAGAAGGTATATCAGTAAGCATCAACAAATCAGTTGTTGTATTTTTATAGACTTCAATAGTACCCCACACCCGATTATTAAATAGTGCATAATCAAGACCAATATTGCGTGTAATCGTTGTTTCCCATTTCAGATCACGATTAGCAAATTGCTCCGTTGCCAAGTCATATGTCGGCTGATGCTCATTGTCTAATCCCATCTGCCATCTTTGATCTTCTTCTGCAGCCCAAAGTTGCGTCCATTGGTCTGCACTAACCGCATCATTACCAACTTGTCCATACGACACGCGAAGTTTCATATCATCAAGCCAGCTCAGGCTTTCCATAAAAGACTCTTGCGAAACACGCCATGCGATAGAGGCTGCAGGAAAATATCCCCAACGGTGTTCAGGAGAGAAATTCGAAGAACCATCTGCACGAAAGGTTGCAGTAAACAAGTATCGATCCAGAAGTGAATAGTTCACCCTTCCAAAATAAGAGTTAATACGGTTTGGTGTTGACACTCCAGAAGAAATCACAAGATCTGATCCATATTGCGACATGCTTGCAAAAGCATTGTCTTTTGTAAAATTATTCGGAAATCTTTTTCCTGATAAACGCATATTTTCACCACCTGAGTCCGCCACCTCTTGACCAATTAAAGCACTAAATCGATGAATTTCATTTAAAGTTAAATCATAATTCAAAGTATTAGTCCAACGCATACCCCAACTATCACTTTTTCTTAAATCTGCATCGCCTGCATACATATAAGTTCCATCTGCATTCAAATAACTCACTTCATTCCCATTTGAAGGAGTAGGACCTCTCCAATTTTTTGTAGTAGTATAATCTCTCGACAAAGTTAATTCCGTACGATACTTCAACCCTTTAATAATACTCCAATCCATACCTCCGGTTGCACGTATAGATTGTTTTAAAGTCAAGTCTTCTCTATCTTTAATGATGTTTACTGGATTGTATAAATCATCCATCACAAAACTTTCCTCACCTAGAGAAGCATCATTCAAAATGTTCAAGTCTCCTTTAATATCTTCAAGCGCAATTGGTCGGAAACGATAAGACCCTGAAAGGGTAGACCCTAAACCACTAATAGTACCTTCATTACCAAGATTTTCACGATCAGCATAGCGAACATCCAAATTAAAGTTTAACTTTTCTCCTAGTTTTTGATCCAATTTAAACGATGCGGTAGCTCGCTTAGCATATGAGTTTAATTTCATTCCATCTTCATCTAAATAATTAAAGTTAAAGATGATTTTTGTTTTTTCGTTTCCACCTGAAATTGTAAAATCATGATTCTGAGAGAATGATTTGTTATAAACTTCTTTCTGTAAGTTATAATCAGAAACATTTCGATAAGCATCTATACCTGCTTCGTTGCTTCCTGCATAATCTCCAATACTAAATAATTTTTGAAACGGAACGGTATAGGTATCTCCGTAATAAACATCTAGTAATCCCCATTTTTGTTCTAAATAATCATACGGTGAAAGTGCTTCTATATATCCTGTAGGAGTATTAAACTTTGCATAACCATTATAAGACACTGTGACCTTACCTGCCGTACCTCTTTTGGTTGTAATCAAGATAACTCCATTTGCACCACGAGCTCCAAAAATAGATGTTGATGACGCATCTTTTAAGACATCAACATTTTCCACCATATCTGCAGGAATATCGCTAATGTTTCCAGGAATTCCATCTATTAATATCAAAGGGTCATTACTCTGAGAAATCGATCCTCCCCCACGAACACGAATTGAGACCTCTGCATCTGGACGTCCATCTTGAGAAACAACATTTACCCCTGGAAGCCTCCCTTGTATTGCTTGAGCCACATTGTTAACTGGAACAGAAGCAAGTTGCTCTCCACTTACTGATGCCACAGAACCTGTAACATCTCTCTTCTTCATAACCCCATATCCCACAGCCACAACCTCATCCAAACCAACTGCATCTACAGACATTTTTAAGTTCATCACGGCTCCTGTTACAGGCTTTTCTTCTGTTTGCATCCCTACAAACGAAAACTGCAACACTGCACCGCTTGATAAACCTTGTAGAGTATAATTACCATCATAATCTGAAACAGTACCAATAGTAGTACCTTTAACAATAACTGTTACTCCAGGCAGACTCACACCATCTGAGTCTGTAACCTTTCCACTAATCTGAGAGACCTGCGCTTGTACCCATATAGAGAACACAGTCATCACAAACATCAGTAGAAATGCTTTTTTAATAAGCATTTTCATAAGCATACATTTTTAAAATTTAATTTGTATTCGTTTAACATTTCAAACACAAAATTACATCTTGAGAATGTAAACGAAGTAGTACATTTCAATAAAATAGGTAGTACATTTCGCTACTCTACATTTCACCCTCTATTGCAAAACATTAATAATTAAACCATTTTAAATTACACTCTAATAAATCACTGCAAAAAAACAGTTCCTTAGGCGGCATCTTAACAAGGCACTTATTCTCAAAGTATTTTTACCGTACATTAACATGCTAGACAAACAAACCACACACTCGCAACACGACAAATGAACATTGCAATGCGCAATTTTGCTTGCTAAAACTACTCTTTTAACGAAATTACTCCTAGTTATAATAAAATACTCCCATAGCCTTTCGCTCCTTTCATGTAGCTTTACAGGAGAAGAAAGAGCCATGCTATCGACTAAAAGCTAGCAGCACACATGAGCATGCCTTAGCTGAAAGAAATTTAAATAGGCAATAGCATAAAAAAGAGGATGCCCATCTTAGAACACCCTCTTTCCTCTGAAAACATAGGCTTTTTAACCTTCTAATCAAAGTTGTATTTATTAATTGAATTGAATTTAATTACTTTTGACTCAATATTCATTGGCATACTCTATTAGTTTTTTTGCACTGCTATTTTTACTTAAAAAGAATGCATTTCCACTCGACACCAATGCTGTGCCTTCATAGTGAAAGTTAATAACAACCTCTTTTCCATCAGATTTTTTCTCTCCATTAACAAGCTGAAATTCCGTTGTTGTTCCTTGAAAATCAAATGTATATTTCGAATCAACCAACGTTACTCTCAGTGTTCCTTCCAATGGAGAACAGACGCTTCCTTCCCTCGCGACAAATCCATCACCCAATGCACTTAGTTTTGCGGCACACACCACTTCGCTCCTATCTGTATATGTGAATACCTCTCTGCTGGAGTAGTTATTTGCCGTATAGCTTCCTTCTGAAATCATGTTTTCGAGGTTGCTAAATATTTCCAAATATATCGATGCCTCATTAGTTGAATTCTGATTCAATGAAGTGGATGACACCAACGTAAGGTCAATATTATACCCTTCTCCTTCTTGTCCATAAGTTTCCATATAGGCATGAGCTAGAGTATACTGCTGAGTTCCTATTGTTAAATTACCAAAGTTCACCTCTTCCGTTGAATCCTTGCTGCACGAAACAACCATCATGCCAACTGCGACAACAATAATTCCTATTTTAAATAATTCTTTCATATATTTCCTTTTTTAAGGATTTCAGATGTCGGATTTCAGATTTTCACCTGCTATCCGACATCTTTTATCCAATTATTGTTTCATGATTTTAACGGTTGTTCCGTCAGTATTCTTCACAAAATATATTCCCGCAGGAAGCGATGAAATATCCATCACTGATGCAGTCGCATCTATATTCAATAATTTGACTAGTACCCCTTTGCTATTAAATAGATGAATGACACCAATCGCCTGATCACTTTCAATATTAATGCGAGTGCTTGATACGGTGGGGTAAATCGCAAAGTTTGCTAATTTTTTCCAGCGCCCATAAACTGTCACATCACCCTCTTGTTTTCCATCAAACATCTTCACTTCTTGATCATAGTCCACTGAAAGATACCATCCAAGGAAGCGATATCCTGCAGCTTTCCCTTCAGGAAGCACATAGCTTTCACCCACCGACACCTCAACGCTGCTATCGAGCGCATATCCATCTGGCAAGTTTGCAAAGGTGATGAAATAGCTCAACACTTCATCGGGAACATTATTTCCACTTTCGCCAAAGAAAGCGTAGAATTTCTGTTCTCCTGTTGCTGTAACGGGAATGAATGTTTGAGTTCCAGGCATTGCTGCCGAAGCCGACCAACCATAAAACGTGTAACCTGCATAATTCACATTTTCAGGTAAATTCATCACATACCCTTCGTTGTATGAGCTTGGATTCAACCCTTTAATCGTTTCTCCTGTGATCGAATTAATATAGGTGATTTTCGATACCACAAACTCCACATCGGGACGATTGTTTCCATTTTCACCCCAATAGGCATACAGCACTACATCTCCTGTGGTTGAAGAAGAAAGATAGTTTAGTTTATTGGGCATGTCAGCCGAAAGCGACCAACCATAAAACGTGTAACCATCATAGATGGGAGCTGTGGCTGGAAGCATCACCAATTCACCTTCTGTGTATTCGGTCAAGCTCATCCCTTCAATTATATTTCCAGTGATGGCATTTCGATAAGTAATCGCATTTTTAGTGGATGCTGTGCCATCTGCTTTATTATTTCCATTTTCACCAAAGAAAGCATAGAATACCAAATTACCTGAGACTGTTGTGGGAATTATCGTCAGCTTGTCAGGTGTTGATGACGAAAGCGACCAGCCATAAAACGTGTAACCCTCATAGATGGTAGAAGTAGGCAAAGTGAAACTAGTCCGCTCTTCATATTCTTTTAGCCAAGCCTCTTCTACAATGAGCTCACCCGTGATGGCATTCACATAACTAATGGTGTAAACTTTTGCAGGATTAGGTTCGTTATTTCCATTTTCTCCAAAGAATGCATAATAAGTTTTTGCACCTCTTGCAGAAGCATCAATCTCTGTAATATTGTTTGGTTCATTTGCCGATTCCGACCAGCCATAAAAGGTGTAACCATTAAACGTCACACTTGTTGGCAGTGTTGTCACTTGTCCTTGCGTATATTCCGAAGGTGCAAGTCCGAAAATCTGAGCACCTGTAACGGAGTTGATGTAGGTGATTGCTGGCACATCAACGGGATCTCCTACCGTGATGCGAACATCCACTTTTTCACTCAAGCCACCATACTCATTCACCGATTGAATGGTATAGTCATAGTGTGCCTCTGCTAACCCTATTTCTTGAGCGATAGTTGCCTCTTGCGTAATGCTCAACAGCTTTCCATTTCGAGTAATCAAATAGCAAATTGCATAAGGGTTTTCTTTCCATGTGATGCTTGCTGCACTGTTATCAATAGGCAATGGCGAAGTTGCCGAAACTTGCACATTTTCTGGTGCGTCTAGCTGATCGATAATCAACAACGGATTCCAAATATCATCACCAGCGAGTGCATTCTCAATGGTATATGATGATGCTTCTTCGGCTGTTAGAACTGGATTGTAATTACCTGTCACACTAGCGTCATTCACTGTAAATACATTTGTGCGATTGGCAGTATTTACCGCTGCACCGCTTGCATTCACACTGTTATATTCGGCAAAGATTGCAGGCAATACTCCCATGCTAGCCCATCCAACCGTGTGAGGTTCCGCCTCCATAGTGGTATTTAAAAATACTGCTCGTGGAGCATTCTGCCATGGTCGCCCAAGATAATATCCCGACACTCCTTTAATTGTGCTTTTGTTAAACACATAGCCATAATCTACATCGGCTGCTGTGCTTGGAGCAACTAAATAGCCACCACCCACAAAAACCAAATCACATTGCTCATACCAATGAGTTCCCCCACCACAAATATAATCTACATCACCTTGTATTTCTGATTGGTAGTAGAAACTTCGCTTACCTCCTGTCACTTGCGTATCTTGCTTGCTCATCAGCTTAATACCATTATAAACATTTCGGTCGCCATTCGAACTCAAAGCTGGTCGCTGTCCATTTGTAGTCATCCCATCTAGGTGCTGAATCGTCACATTTTCCATGTAGGTGTCATTTGCATTAATGCGAAGCACAGCATTCTTAATTCCCCACTCTGGATTTCCCTGCAAAATCACACTATCTTTTGATTGAGCAATCAGGGAAACATTATTTTTGCCTTCCTCTAAAATCATCACGGTTTTATCTCCGCTGGTCCATGCTTCAGAACCCATGTTGTAAGTACCATTTGCGATATAAACCAAGAATCTACTCGCTTGATTCGATGGAGCTGCATCGAAAGCCGATTTAATAGTTCGCCCATATGTTCCTGTTGCCACTTGTTCATCGGTTGCATCTGCATCCACAATAAAATCAAATCCTCTTTTGGTTGGAATAGGCTTGTCAATTGTAGTGAAGTTTATCGACACAGCTTCGGCTTCATTTCCCGACAAATCGGCGATTGCACCTTTAGGCAGGGCGAAGGTGTAGGTCGTGTTGTAATCCAAACCGTAATATTTAAACTTCACCGTTTTTCCGCCAAACTCTGGAGTTAATGTCACACTATTTATTGTGGCATTTCCACTTCCGGCTTGCACTTTTTCATCGAAATTCAAAATGATGCTCCCACTTGCCGAAGCGGTGTTTGCTCCTTCAGTTGGCACCGTTGATAAAAGCACCGGTGCTGTTTCGTCAGCCTCAAAGGCTTCATCGGCGGTGAAATAAACATCGGCCATGATGGTTGCTACATATTGACCAGGGTCGTGGATTGTTCCGTTCACATTCGGATACCAACGGATATATACCTTGCTTTTACCTTGTGCCTCTGCAGGAAGAATGGCATTAAGATTGGTATAGGAACTTGTATTGATGGTAACCGTTTGCAGTGTGGTGAAGTTTTCATTATCTAAGGAGTATTGCAAATACCATTCATCTGCTCCTGAATATCGTCCTAAGAATGCCGATTTGATTTGAATGTTTTCATACCCCACAGTTGACATACTTGTTTTAAAGTAGGTGAAATCATTTGTTCCCCACTGGCAAGAAATACCTCGTTTTCCGCTTCGCTCTTGAATGCGCATGTTGTCCCCCAATCGGTCATCCGATACATAATAGGAGAATAATTCTGGGCGATTCTCATTGTTGGAATACAGGTTTGCGGAAAGCACTGAAAGATAACCATCTTCTGGGAACGTCCACCCTGCAATATACGAAACACTCGAGAAGTTTGCCGTTAGGTTTGTGTTGCTTGTTATGCCAAAAGACTTCATCAACGATGTTGATCCATCATCCCAATTCGAGAATTTAATCACCTCATTTTCCACAGCGGTAACTGTAATGCTTGTGTTGGCTTCATACTCTTCATACAAGCCATCTTTTCCCGCAGGGGAAATGGTGACTGTTCCCATGCCATTGGCTCCATCCAAATTCAATGTCAGTTTAAATGTGCTGACAGCCTTAAATTCTGCAATTCGAGTGATGTTAGAATCCATCACCAACGTGAGTGATTTATTGGTTGAAATGCTTGTGCCATTTTCATCCACCCATTGCACAAAATCATAACCAAAATTATCCTCTGCTGTCAATGTTACTTCCGTTCCACTTGAAAACTCTGTCCCAAGTGCACTTTGTTTCACCAAACCAGCTTCTGATGGAGTGGCATTGGTGGTTAGCGTGTAAAATTCTGCATCAGGATTATAGGTGCCAATCTCGAAATAATCCAAGTTAAATAGGTAGCCACTTCCTCCTGAAAACAACAAATATAAATCATGAGTGCCTGTCACATTACTGATGGCAGCCGAGTTAACTTTGAAATCAGTCCAGCCAGCGGTGGGTGCCACTGCTGCTGTGGCAATAAGGGTGCCATCTACTGCATCTAGTCGATATTCCACTTGCCCTCCACTTGTTCCCGAAGCAACAAAATCAATGCGCAGATCATGCTCTGTGAATGTAAAGTTTGAAAATTTAATCCATGTTCCATTGGTGATATAACCCACATTCCCCCCTCCCGAAAGGCTAGCGTTTGCTTCGGCTCTTGCTCCTTGCGATTCTGAAAAACTTTCGCCTTCATAGCGAGTCATCATCAGTTTCAGTTCTGGTTCTGCTTCTTTAAAAACGGCATAGATAGTTACCCCCTCTGCAACGATGAAAGCATATGGATTATCGGTTGTTAGTTCCGTTCCTGCTGCATCCACCCAATTTACAAAATCATAGCCTTCGCTAGCTGTGGCTGTCACTGTTTGGGTTGAGCCCAAGACGTAATTCCCTGTTGACTTATCGATCGTTCCTTGGCCTTCTTCTTTTACCCCTAGCACCACTTCCACTTCTTCGGGCACCACCTCAGTCAACCACTCTGGGTCGCCAATCACACCTCCCGTTGATGACGCCTTAGCTAAAGGTGAGCTTGAAGTAAATGAGAAATCACCATTGGCTGCATCTAAGAATGGGCTTTCACTGAGTCCAAGTGAGGAAAAAGACTTGTCATTACTTGAATCCCAAGGCACATCGGCTGACCATCCTTCAATCAGGTTGTGTGTTCCTGTTGCTGTTCCTGTTTTAATGGCAAGAAGCTGATTCGTGATTGCTGGAGTGTAATAAAAAATATTATCTCGATAAGTATAGTTTGAAGCATCATTAGTTGTCGCCTTGCTTTCGATAAACTTAAATTCACCCCCCGTGAAGTTGTAAACCGTATTGTTGCTAAATTCAAAACTCACCTCCAACTCGGCATCATTGGTGTCTCCCGTCACCATCATCAGCCCCTCACTTTTGTAGTTAAATAGGGTGGAATTTTTCACGGAGAAGTGTTTAATCAGCCCTTTAGTATACATGAAACCGTAGCTCGTGGCATCCGATCCATCCAGCACGCAGTTGTCAAATTCTAAACGCTCAATTACTTTATCCTTATAATTATCATATAAGAAGCATCTTGTATATCCTCGGAAAGAACAGTTTTTAAATATCAGTCCTTGCATTGCACGGGGACGATAAATGAAATGATCTCTCCCCTTCTTTGCGTCGATGGCTATTCCATCGAAAATTAATGTACCACCATTATCGCCTGTGGGTGTGGCAAATTGCATTGCGACAATGGGCTCTTCGCCTTCTTGTGGCATTAGTGTGACTGCAACACCATAAGCTGGCAGCGCCACTTTTTCGGAATACGTTCCGCTACCTAAGTAAAGAATTTCTCCATCAGTTGCGGCACCATACACTGCAGCAAAGGTTTCAGGGGTCACCATGGTCTGTCCGAATGATAACCCACTTATACCAACGAACAGTAAAAGTGCCAAATAAATCTTAATTTTCATGTGCTCTATATTTTAGTTAAATTACAAAAAAAGGCTATGAGAAAACATGTTTTCTCATAGCCTAATCATCTTAAGTTAAGGTAACCATCGAGGATCACCCACTTCATTTGCCACAATCGGCGAAGTTAGCATCTTAATGGTCAAATTGCCATTGGCAGGGTCTGCAAACAAATCGGTAGCACTCACCTCCAGGTTCACTGCATTCACTAAGCTATATCCCGCAGAGCTTGCCTCTGTGGTTACATAGTTATTGCTGAAGTTTTTAGTCAACCCTGATGGTTCCACAAAGAATGCACCTCCTCGAGAAGCAAACAACACATTTTCAAAAGTGAGAGTTGATCCAGTTGCCCAGCTGAATTGAACAAGCGAAGCGGAGCTGTCGAAATAATTGTAAATTGTTACGTTCTTATATGTCAGATTAACTGGATAGGTTGTCTTCGGAGCATAGAACAAGTTACCCATTGAGCCATTCACGGCATTCATGAAAGTCATGTTGGTAAATGACGCACTTTCAATATTATCGTAAGCCATATCATCAGTATCTGAACCCATGTTAAATGTTCCATAACCTCCTGATGCATTGAAAGCGCCACAATTTTTAATCACACAATAATCCATTTCAAAACTTCCGATTCGTTTGTAATTATTATTCTTATGTCGCCAGAATCCACGCCCAAATCCTGAGAAATCACAATTAAAGAACACAATTTGCTCGGCTTCATAGCTATTTTCAGCATTCATGAAATAACCTGATGTATTGCCCTCCTCATGGCTGAAGTTAATGTTACTAAACTCCATTTTTTCCACATAAGCATTGGCTGCAAAATTCCACCAACTACCACTAGTTCCAGCAATCATTGTCACGTCTGCTCGCTCTCCTCCTGAAGGCGATGTGAGCAAGAATCCTTTCGTGATTGCAAATGGCGCTAAAGAGAATGTTGCGCCATTTTCAAGGATATATTCCACCCCTTCAGGCACATCGGGATTTATATTTGCAGCATTCAATATTGCACTCAAATCATCGCCTTGATTCACCATGACCGAACCTGCAGCAGGACCCGTGGTTGTGAAACGAACCTGATTATATGGTTTGTCATAAGTGCCCGGTTTTGCTGTGTCGAAAAGCGTCACGCTATACAATGTTTTTTGCGAAAGATTGTCAATATATGCCTCACCACTTTGTTTCTCCGCATCGGTCAGATAACGATTAATTGGAGCCGCTGCGGTATTCACGATAGGCAACACGCTGATACTATCCACTGGATTCTCATCCGACACATCCCATTTAATTGTTACGGCATAATCTTCGATGTCTATGCGCTGCACATCATTCAGAATATGGTCATAGGCAGGTCTGGTTTCAGTTGTTGCACTAGTGTATGCCCAATGTGAATTATTAATTGCTTTTGGAGCATTGCTTCGCACACGCACGTAATATCGTGTTCCGTAAGGAATATTGTCGATATAGAAGTTTGTGCTTGTTTGCTCAAAAGTGGCATAGTGTTCGGTGTAATAGTTATCTAAATAGAGCTCCACCGTATATGACACGGCATCATTCACCTCATACCAAACAATGGCAAAACTGTTGCCCTCAACTGCTGGCTCCTCGAGGACAAAGCGAGGTTGGAATAAGTCCAACTCTTCTTCATATTTTTCCTCCTGACAGCCCACTATCGCAAAACAAAAAATCAAGGATAGTATAAATTGAAATTTTAATATAGTTCTCATCATCTTTGTTTTTTTAATTGCTAAATCCATAATAGTTTTGAATCTTGCCTCTGTGATCAGTGATCACTTTAGTTGGATAGGGACATAGATATCTTAGTGGGTGTGTGGGCTGAACTGTAGCCGCATTATTATAATTTATAAATCCTCGAAAGCTCCATTTTAAATCATTAGAAGGCTCTCTGAGTTCAGTTTCTTTATTCACAGGATACCAGTCTACCACAAAGGCTTGGGCGGTATAACCTTCGGGCTTACCATTCACCACCTCATCATACCCTTTCAAATCGAGAATGTTTCTTTCGGCATGATCAGGATCGGCTACTTCTTTATAAAACACATAAGCTGGCACCAATCCTGTCATTGATCCAATCCCATTTGCTCCTTTTCCCCAATCAATCAACTCATGATATAGATTATAAATCACCTCGCTATATTTATTCCAACGCGCTAGGTCATATTTGCGTATTCCTTCACCGCCAAACTCCCATTTTCTCTCATCCATGATCGCTTGAAAAAAATCGTCTTTGGTTCCCAATGCCCCCACGTAAGAGTCAACCATTTCACCATGATGATCTGCATCAAAGGCACGACGACGCACTTGCTTCAAGCATTCTTTAGCGTCTTCGCGTGGTCCATAGAGTTCGTTCACCGCTTCCGCATAAAGCAGCAACACATCGGCATAACGCATGTAGGTGTAATTAACTCCTGTGCCTCCTGCACTCGATGAGCCTAGCGGTGAATCCATATAAAGTTTCGACCATTTCCCGGTTGATATTCGCGCCATTCCCAAACGAATTTCCTGATCGAGATTTTCAGTATATTGATAAGGAGCACAAATGACGTTCTTACGCAAATCTCCCTGTGCAAAAGAATATGGGTAGGTGCCACACACATGTACATAACTCGATGCACGACCATACGCATGACTTCCCTCCGCAATTTGCACCCCAATTTGATAAGCAAAAATACCGCTTGAGTTCTTCAACATCGGAATAGAGAAAATGATATCATCATCAACAGGTGAATTCCAGTTATTAATTTGACGCCAAAAATCAGCATAAGAGAGATTAAGGCTGTGGCGACCACTTTCAATCACTTTGCCTAAATATTCAATCGCAATTGCATAGTAATCTGCATAACTTTCTCCTCGCTCCATATATCCCACACTAGTCGGGTTGGTTACATCAGGACGAAGCGTCCATCCTCCTCTATTCATGGCAAGCAAACCGATTAATCCTTGGCAATATTCTCTTGAAGCTCGCTCCACGCCGTAATCCAACTCTGAAGCATACATCATGGTTGGCTCCACTTCTATCAATTCATCAATGAGAGCTTCCAAAATCACGTTGCGATCAGTCACACTCACCACATAATTTTCGCCATCTTTAGGCGATTCGGTACGATAAATCACATCTCCCCAAATACGAATTAGGTCTAAATACACCATTGCCCTAAGCGTTTTCGCTTCACCATGCATGTGCATCACTGGCGAGGCTACACTTTTATCGGCATTCATGTATAGTTCTGAACCTTCAATCCCAGCCACCACATCGTTGGCAAGGTTAATGATTCGATACATAGCATTCCAAGTATCATTGAGAGTTGTCCAATAGGGCTTAGGATCAAAACAAGCCACATCGCCACCATTCACACTAACGCTTTGAGTAGATATTCCCGAGATTTCCACATCGGTATTAGTGTTGAAACCATTTGCTATCCGACTAGCATAAGTTTGATCGGTGAGCATCAGAGAGTAAATTCCAGCCATCACTGATTGCATTTCTTCTACGGAAGAATATACCTGCTCTTCCGTGAATCCTGTTCCAGGTGTCACATCAAGGTAGTCGTCGCAAGAGGAAAATACCACCATTAGACAAAGGCTCACCACATATAATATTTTTGTTTTCATATTTCTCTTTTATTTAGTTTATCTAATTAAAATGTCAATTGTGCACCAAAAGTATATGCCCTACTTCTTGGGTAGGCATTATAATCAATGTTTGGTGTTAGCCCCGTTTCAATGTTCACCTCAGGATCGTAACCAGAATAGCCCGTGATGATAAATAAGTTGCTACCAGTGGCATATAACCTCAATTTACTCAATCCTATTTTACGAGTCAACTCTCTGTTAAAAGTATATCCTATATTTAAGTTGTTTAAGCGCAAGAAAGAGCCATCTTCAACGGCATATGACATGGCAATCGGCTTGCCAATAGAAGTGGGGTTCCAGATGGTTGCATTTTTATTAAACTCACCTAAAACATCAGGTTGATAACGAATCTCATTACCCATATCATCAAAGTTTCTCCAGCGTTTATCTTTCGACATTTCCATGCCGAGATTATTTCGATTATTACTCGACCAAGAAGTCAAATCAACTTTGTTGGCATTGAACACATCGAAGCCCACCATGAAGTTAAAGAACATTGAAAAGTCAAAATTCTTATACGTAGCATTCAATCCGACCCCCCCTGAAAAATCGGGCGTTGTTTCCCCAATTACTTGGCGGTCATTATCTCCGATCACATAGTTACTGGCATCACCCTCGCTTTCAGAAGTGAGACGTTTAAACTTCGCATTTCCAGGACGAGGAGCTCCCGAAAGATTCGATGAATCCACCACACCTGGTTTTAGTTTCCAAGTGCGTGCCGATGAATCAAATGACTCAAAGTCGTCCATGGTGTAGAAACCATCATTCACGAAGCCATACATTAATCCTTTTGTTCCTCCCACATAAGCGCGGTAATCATCTGTGTTTAGCAAGCCTGAACCAGCCCATCCTGAGGAAAGGATCCATTCGGTTTCTCCCGACGACAACTTATCAATTTTGTTTTTATTGTGCCCGATATTAAAGCTCGCACTCAAAGTCCAATCTTTTTTCTCCACAATATAGGCATTAATTGAAAGTTCCACCCCACGGTTTGAGGTCTGTCCTGCATTAGTTACTTGACTAGTATATCCGGTGTGCCCAGGTATATCTGATGGTACTAAAAGATCTTTCGTTGAGTTCCAATATACATCAAGAGCTCCATCAATGCGCCCATTAAACAAGCCGATGTCTACCCCTATGTTTCTAGTGATAGTCGTTTCCCATTTAATTTTAGGATTATACAAGCTGCTTGTGTTATAGAAGTTGTAATAATAGTTATCTTGATTATCTGCCCATCCCACAGGTCGGCTTTTCGATACTTTATAATATTTAGCATATTGGTCACTTCCTATTCTATCATTACCCGAAACACCAAAGCCAGCTCGTAACTTCAAGTTGGAAATTTTCTCTGCATTTAGCATGAAATCTTCATTCGATAATCGCCATGCAAAAGAAGCTGCCGGAAATATTCCCCAACGATTGCCTTTGGCAAACTTGGTTGACCCATCGGCACGAGCTGTCACAGTTGCCAAATATTTATCATTGTATCCATATTCCACACGCCCGAAGAAAGAAGCCACACGCACAGGAGAGCCAGCAGAAGATGAGCTTTCATACACTGTTCCTAAAGCAATATTATCAAAAGCTTTTTCAGGTGTAGTTGTTTCGGGGAAATAGCGTGATGAATAGCTTTTATCCCAGCTTTCCGAGTTCTTCATCTCTTGCCCCACCATGACATTAAATTTGTGCATGTCATTTAACGTGAAGTTATAATTCACGCGGTTATTCAGCTGCCATCTGGGACTTTCTCCCATTTTCCATTGAATCACTGGTTGATTGTTGTTGCTTTTTGCCACGCTCTCATCCACACCCCAGAATCTTTTATTTTCTTCATATTTATATTCATATGAAAATTCTGATCGAAAAGAAAGATTTTCGATAATATCCCAGTTTAGAGATGCAGCCGTGTTAAATGTTCTTCTCGTTCTATTTCGAAAGTTGTTTTCTGCTTTTTCTTTAGGATTCATGCGCACCACTTCATCAAAATCATCAGGATCAAAATAAGTGTTGTCTTCGGGAAGAGTCATGAAATCATCTAAACCCTCTGTTGGTGCTTGGCGCAAAGCATCAAGCAGACTTACCCCTTCGGTTCCATCGCCTTCGAGTAATTGATCAACGAAGCGAGTGCGATATTCCAAGGTTAATCCCTTTGCTAATTCAGTTTGGATAGTAAAGTTCATGTTGGTTTGTGTCAATCCACTTCCTATGAGCACTCCTGGTTGATCTTGGTTGGCAAACGAAAGTTTATACTTTGTTTTTTGAGTTCCACCAGTCACGTTAAAATCAGTAAACCTGGCAATTGGATTTGATCCGAATATTTCATCTTGCCAATCAGTTCCCTCCACACCTTGATATTTATATAATTCATATGCTTGTCCGTATTTGTTATAAAAATTAGTGGGGTTCGATGATTTCTGCCGGTCGTATTCATATTGCATCAACACAAATTCATAAGGATCCATCACATCAATCTTATTTGCCAACGTTTTCATCTGCCAGTAAGAGTTTATATTGACCGTTATTTTTCCCCCTTTAGGCTGCTTCGTGGTAACTAATATAACCCCGTTAGCACCACGTGCACCATAAATAGCTGTAGAAGATGCATCTTTGAGCACATCGATTGATTCAATATCAGATGGAGGAACATCATTCAAACTGCTCACCTCGAATCCGTCCACCAAAATCAATGGAGAATTATCTTCGGTAATGGAGCCACCTCCACGCACTCGAATCACAATGTCAGCGTCTGGCGAGCCATCCGATTGAGTGATTTGCACTCCTGGCAATTTTCCGATCATGGCCTCGCCCACTGAAGCTGCTGGCGTTTTTACCAGAACATCGCCCGACACCGATGCGATAGCTCCCGTTAAATTCTCTCTTTTTTGCGTGCCATAACCGATTACCACAACATCATCGAATTTATTTTCCGATTCCATTTTAATTTTAATATCAGCGGTTCTTCCTTTCAAGTCCTCCCAACTGGTTTTCATCCCCACAAAACGAATTTCTAGTGTTGCTGCGTTTGGATCGCTCACCGATATCGTGAAATTACCATCTACATCGGTCACTGTTCCATTGTTAGTTCCTCGTTCAAGCACTGTTGCACCAGGCAAAAATCCATCACTCGATGTTACTTGCCCCTTAATCACCGTTTGCGCCCATGCTCCCCAAGAGCAACACAAAATGGTGATTAAACTTAATATAATTTTGTTCTTCATAATTAAAGCTCGATTATTCAATTATAATTTTTCCATTTGAGTTCCACCTTGATTTTGATAATAGACAATGTGCTGCACCAAATTGTGGAAATACACTTCCAAGTTATTATATCTATTCATGTTATCTAATTCGTAAGTATTTGCATCATTGGCGTTGTCTTTATTCAATCCATAGGCATCTTCCCAAATGTCTGGGATACCATCGGTGTCCGTATCAATTGGGGCTTCCAATGATTTCAACGTTGGATATCCGTCGGTGTCTGCCACAGCATCAATGATGCCTGGTATTTTATCATTAGTAACCGATCCTACATACGTAGCTGTTTTCGATAACATTTCTTGAATGATTCGTTTATCATGCGCATCTCTTCTAAAGGAATTTCCTGCATATTCAGTCACTCGATTATAGGCTAATTGCGCGGTGTGGGTAGTCACTTTTGCAAATGGCTGAGGTGAATCCATCTTCATAGCCGCTTTTTCTTCCTCAGTTGGGCTAAGCGAACTATCAAATTCATTCCAAATACCCAACCAGTTGTCGGCTGTTCGATCGGCATTACCTTCAACCACCGAGCCTTCAGCAAAGATGCGGGCAGTTGGGTCGGTGCTCAAAATACGAGCCGCTCGCTTTCCATTGCTCCAATCGGTTGCTGGTCCAGGGCGATAATAATTGTTCACGTAATTGAACGTGGCTAGTTTTCCCCCATAGGCACCTTGCCCCATACTACTCCAATTATACATCACAATATTTCGCACATCAAAATAGCCCACATAGTCATTGCTACCGCGATCTTCTGGAGCACTTAAATCAGAAATTCGAGGATTCCTACTTCCGTGAGATGCCACTAAAATATGGTGGAAAGAAGCATTGTCACCACTAAACATGGCACCATAGCCATGTGCTCCTTTACCATGGAATGAGCAGTTCAAACTTTCGCTCACAATCACCCATTGAGCCGTGAAGTTCTTCACCCCATAAAAGCTGAAACACTCGTCGATCCCCCAACTGGCACTCACGTGGTCAACGATGGCGCCTTCAAAATAGCGACCAGTCAAACAATCATTTTGAAAGTCGGGAGTTTGATTTGGCTTCTCTTCCGCACTTCGGTAATATCCACCCAATGATTCAGGTACTGAATCTCCAGGGCGAAAGCGCAAAAAGCGAATTACAGCGTTCCCTTTATCAGAGTCAATGCTCACACCAAAGTTTTTAAATGTAATTCCATCTCCAGGAGCTGTTTGCCCAATCAAGCTGATGTTTCTACGATTGAGCCCTAACGATCTTTTAAGTTCAATGTTTCCTGAAACATCAAAAACAATGATATTGGCACTTTCCACATCTATTCCATAGCGAATACTCCCTGGTATCGAGGCTTCACTACTGGTATAATCTAGAAGATTGGTCACGTGATATACTTTCCCACCTCTACCGCCAATCACAAACCGACCGCCACCTTCGGCACCCGGAAAAGCTAACACATCGGCAGTCACATCATCACCTATTCTAGGATTAGGCTTGCCATATTGCAAGATCGATAGGTTCTCTTTGAGCGAAACATTCACCACCTGAACCACCGCTTCGCGAGGGAAATCTGATTGGTCGTTGTCTTTAATTTGCAACACAATTTGCTCATGGGTAGATGCATCCTTATCCCACGTAATCCAGTCCACTTGTGGATTCACCACATATTGAGTTTCATATTCTCCAAAATCAACTGGAATCGTAAGCGTTTCACATTTATAAGGAAGCTCATAAATGGTGCGTTCGATAGCTAAAAAAGCCACTGATTCTTGCTGTTCTATTTTCACCTTTCGGCTGAGGCTATACTCACCCACCGCACGGATTTCCACCTCGGCAGATCTTCGAGCTCCAGTGTTTGCACTCACGGAAAAAGTAATATTCGTGCTTTGGTAACTTGATTTCGTGTTTAAGGTTTGTAAGCTTATCCAATCGATTGATTCGTCAATGAATACTTCCCATTCCACGTTAGCCACCACCTCCATTTCCACTTCGCCACCTTCTGCCAAAACAGGTTCATCAGAATAGCTCAATAAAATATCGGGTGAGGCTCCCAATTGGTTTACCACCACTACGTGAGATGCTTGCTCATTGGAATTGGTTATTATTTGAACCTTTCCACTACGCGAGTCTCCATCAGAATTATCATTCACTTTAATCCGAAGAGGGCCATTACCATCTCCGCTTGTTGGCGAAAGGGAAATCCACTCATCACCATCTTGTACTGTGGCATTCCAATCGTAGGTCGATTCAATACTAATTGTAGCTGAACCTTCCATGCTTGCTAGGCTCACCGCTGCTTTTGAAACCTTAAAGATTGTTGTTTTGTCGCCCGTCAAATTATCATCTTCCGAGGTACATGAAAGGCAAAGCCAAACAATTGATAAGGTTAATAATATCTGTCTATTCATATCGTCTTTATTTATTTAATCCAACGAGGGTCGCCAGCATTATTACTGTAAGCATCAGAAGACGGAGCTAATGTTAGGTTGCCATTGATTGGGTCGTCAAATAATTCCGTAGTCGAACTAGCACTAATTGTGGGCACTTCATCAACTCCCCATGTCAGCACATAATCAGATGCGGTGTAGTTACCTTCAATCGTTTTGTTTAGTGTATTTGTTACACGAATGCTTGTCCATGTACCACTTGCCGTTGCTGCACTTCCACCCATCAAGTTGTTCTTGATTATCAAGTTAAACTCATCTGAACCTCGCGCATCAAAATTGAGCCAAGTTGCAGTGCTTGTTCCTGCATTCACAAACGTGTTGTTCTGAATATCAACCGTGAGTGTTTTGTCAATCTTTTGCAAATTACTCACCAATGGCGATGCTAAATCCTTCATGTGGAAAGTTGAATTCTTGATGGTGATGTTATAGATCGGTAAGATATTTTTTGTTCCCAAACCTAACAACGCACTACTTCCTAAATCAAGATTAATAAATTGGCAACCGTCGATTGTAAAGTTATGGCAAACCTGCATATAATCACCATCAGCACTTTGATACCACATAGTGAAATCAGCAGAAAGATCCACAAAGTCGCAATCTTTAAATTTAATTGTTTCTACTTCAAAATCTTGATTTTTATAATAGAAGAATCGTCCTCCTTGTGTGATCGCTAAATTTTCGAAAACAACTTTATCTAACTGAATAGGCGTGCCAGTATCCTGCCCTAGACTAACCGAACCATTGATTTTCAATTTTGCTTTTTCCTGCCCCTCGCTTGGCTTTTGCGCCAAAATTACAAACCCTTTAGGAAGATCATTGAGTGTTGATTTCCCAAGCTCATAGCTTTCGCCCGCTTTCAAATACAATTGGATTGTTTCCACTTCATCATCAGCTTTCAGTGTGTTAAATATCGCGTCTAGATCGTCGCCAGGAGCCACATATACATAGCCTTCTGGAGCTACTACTGGTATCTCAGGCACAATGGTTTCATCTGTCCACTCTTCATCAACAATTGTCACAGTGTAGTCTTGAATGACAGGCTCGCTCGCATTGTTCAGTTCAAACGACACTTCGCTCACCACTCCAGGATACACATCAATCTTGCCAGCCAATTGGCGAGTTTCTACCACCGTGCCATTAGAATCGAGTAATTCAAATTTCACAGAAACTCCTTCAGCATCAGTAATAAACACAATGAAATTGTCGGCATATCCTACCCCACCAGAGTTTGTTGTTTTCGAACGAACTAGACTCACTGCTTTTTCCTCAAATTTAGTGGTGCCCACATGATATGCTGATCGTGGTGAGGTTACTGTTGTTCTCACCGAGGTGTAGCGTTTGTCTTGCTTTAAATCTGATGCCACCAAACGGATTGTTCCTGTCCTACTTTTGATGGGTAGTTTCACCACCTCTCCAAATGGCGAACTACATGCAATGGGGTCTGACACCTGAATTTTAAGATCTGCTGTTGCCATTTGCTTAATCACAGCTTCATGCAACCCATTAGCAATAGTGCTGTCGGGAAATAAATTGACCGCATCGGTTGTGGCAATAAAATAATAACTGCCGTCTCCCAATTGGAAACGATATTGCGTGGTATAGTTTGCCACATATTCGCCATCAGGAGCTGTAAAAACCACTAAAGGCTTACCATTTTCGCCAGCTCTCAGCGACCAGGGCTCACCGTCGAGCGTCATTTCTAATTGTCTCACCACCGAGGCACTATACTTTTCCTCTTCTTGGCATGAAACTGTCAGAAGAAGAAGCATAACACTCCATAGGATTAAATATCTTCTATTCATATATTTGAAATTTTAGTGTGAAGTAGCCTCAAATGAAGCTGCTGCGCAAGTATTTTTTTAAATCTAAATTCTTCAATTAAAATTCCGTCTCTTGAATTTGCACCCCAACAGGTAAACTAAAAGTACGCAAGCTTGCAAATGGGCTTTCAAGGAAATTCTCATTTAAAATCGGCGCACTGATTGTGATTCGCTTCGAGACTGCAAAATAAGCTGCCATCTCATAAGGTGCTGAAGTTTTATTCACTTGTGCTCCACTCTTTTTATACACCATCTCGATGTTCATCGGATTATTATCAGATGTCGTGGGAAAGGAATAAATTTCCACGGCATAACCTGCGGCAGCATTGGTGCTAACCGTAATGGTGTCTTGCACTCCAGAACCATCAATCACTTTATAGCCAGTAATCACACTATTAAAGGTAACCGCAAGCTCATCGAAACTGGTGTTTGCTGCAAGCAATTCGCTCGATTCTGACGGCTGAAACACAGCCTGCCCCACTCGGCGAGTCAGACTCAACTCCACAGTCGGTTGGGTGCGGTCGGAAGTGAACTCAGCAATATTGCTGATGAACACCTCTTTCGAGCAGCGCTCATCTTGATAAATGACCACAGTTGATAAGCTGTCGGCATCAATTACTGAACCCGCGTTTGCCACGGCAAATGTCTTTAATTTTTCACCCAATGGCACATCTACGGTCAGCGCCTCGCTCGCTAGATTTAATTCTTTCTGAGTGACCATACTGTCATTCAAATAGACAAACACGGTCATTGCCGAAACATTCTTTTCGGCTAAAAGCTGCATATCCTTTTCAGTCAAACCCAAACTTAGGGTTTCCAAACCACTGATGGAATCTTCTCCTAAGTCCGTATGAAACTCACGATCTTCGGCACAAGACCCAAGACCAAATGCAAGACCCAAAATCAAGACCCCATGTTTAATTGTTCTTCTCATAATTGTAAATTTATTTTTAATTCTAATTCTAACATGATCAACTGTGTTAATTACATCTTAAATATTAAGCAAAAGTACACACTCAATACAGAACAGAATAGGGTCATTTTTAATATTAATAGGGGTGATTTTCTTAAAAAAAAGATATAACCTTAAATTTACACCCCTGCAGTTAATCGTCTTAATCACCTAATTGAACTTTCAACATCTCAGATTTTCATTTTCAAAAAGCGTAAATCTTAGAGATTATTTAGGCGGTGGTTGTGCCCTACAATTTTCTATTTTCTAAACTGAAATATGTACAAACTTAAAGTCAGTGTACATTTATTCAATTCAATTAGTAATTTACTACACTACCCTGCGCATCTCGTTCAGATTATCGACAACTTCTGTAACAAGCAGTATCTCATTCTTCGTGTTAATACAATAAAGATACAATAAGAAAAGTAAACAAAAGTATCGTATAATTCGCTTTGTGGAGAACAACATCAAAAAGCAATCACATAATTTCTACCCGTTGACGCTATTAAATCAGCGCATTGTAATCTATTGATTATGATAGAGCTTTAAAAGACAAAAAAGTGTAGCTAAAATACGGCACACTACAATAAAAATGCATACTTAACTTACTTCAAAGAGAAATTTATCACTCAATAAGCTTGCTTAATTCATCTCTTGAAATAAAATACCACCCAATAAGTTTGCTTATTTTAACACATCAAAAAAAATATGGACTAATAAGCTTGCTTAATTTATCTCTTGAAATAAAATATCACCCAATAAGCTTGCTTAATTACCCTCATAAAAAAACATATGGACTAATAAGCTTGCTTAATTACCCACGTGAAAAAAAATATGGACTAATAAGTTCTTATAAAACTCTTGATTGAGAACGCATATTGCCCATTGACCATGCCCATTGATGATGATTGAGTGCTAATCAGATTGTATCGGCCAATTGTACAAAGTGATTAAGTTGAATGCATTCAAAAAACTTCGTTGAAACACAAATATGCACAACACATCTTTCCGTTAAAATCAGGAATAATTCAGCCAACGTGTTATTTTCTGTTTGTCACCGTTGAGTTAGGTATCAAAAAACAAGTTGTTTTTTTTGATGAAAATTTTCTGGAAGAATGACTGTGGGGTTAAAAACTCAACGTGTAGCCTTATGCATGCACTTCTTACAGGTGTTTTTCACTACAATTTGTTGCATCCCATTTTCTAAACGTGGCAAAATGAAAACGATATGAAAACTATATCCAAAATTTATTTTGAGCACTATTATTCCGCAAGCTAAAATTAATCCACTTTCCGATATTCAGCGGGCGAAACACCAAATTTCTCTTTGAAGCATTTGCCAAAATACTTGAGATCGGAGAAGCCGCAGTCGTAAGCGATTTCTTTTACCAGCAGATTGCTTTGTAGTAGTTTTTGTCCCGCTCTATCCAGTCTCACTTCTCGAATAAACTTCACTGGAGTCATACCCGTTATACTTTTGATTTTATTATACAGAGCATTTCGATTGATACCAACAATCTCTGCCAATTCATCAATAGTAAAATCACCGTTTACCAAGTTTGCATCAATGGCATTATTGATGAGTATAAAAATCTCCTCATCTCTGCGCATGATATTGTGTTTGAAATTTGACTCCACAATTCCATTCGAGATGAAGCTATTGGCAAATGACTTTTGAATCAATGTACGTTGTTGAATAATATTATTGATTCGCGCTCGAAAAAAAGATGTATTAAATGGCTTGGTTATATAGTCGTCGGCTCCATAGTTTAACCCTTCGAGCTTACTTTCGATATTTGCCTTAGCGGTCAACATGACAAAAGGGATGTGGCAAAGTTCAATGTCATTTCTAATTTCTTTAAGCAATGAAAAGCCATCCATTTTGGGCATCATGATGTCGCTCACAATAAAGTCTATGCTATTATTTCGTGCCATCACCAAGCCCTCTTCTCCGTTTTCGGCTTCATGCACAAGGTATTTGTCGGATATGATTTCTTTTATAAATGAGCGCAACTCTGCATCATCTTCCACCACTAAGATTTGATATTTTGATTCTGCTTCTACCATCTCCACTGCCAGTGGAGTTGCAACTTGCATGTTCTCGTCATAGCTATTTTCAAATGAAGTGGTGTCGTAATCAACTTTGTTATCGAAATGCAAATGACCTCGTTTAAAAAGCACAGTAAATGTTGTCCCTTGATTAGGTGTGCTCGATACTGAAATTTTCCCGTTGTGTTTCTCGATTATTTCCTTAACAATGGATAGCCCTATGCCTGAGCTCGGATTTTCTGAATTTTTATTGAACTGATAGAACCGATCAAAAAGTTTGCTGAGGTGTTTTTTATCTATGCCCACCCCTTCATCTTCTACTTCAATAACTACAAAACCATTAGAATCTTTCACATTAACGAAAATATTTTTCCCAGAGGACGTATATTTGAAGGCGTTGGAAAGAAGATTCATCATAACTTTATCTAATCCATCTTTATCGAGCCATAAGGTAGTTTCCGAGGCAGCATAACAGAGTTGAAGTGTGATATTCTTTTCTTCAGCCGCTAGTTGAAAATCATTACAGATTTTCTCCAAACTTTCTCGAAGATTAAGCTTAACAATGCATAGATTCTGTTTTTGCACTTTCCGAAAATCGAGTGCTTGATTAACCAAATGCATCATCCGTTGGATATTTTGATAGACAAGTTGCAATTGTTTTTTTGTTCTATCGGGGGTACTTTGATCCTCAATCAAGTGATCAATGGGAGCTGCAATTAAGGTCAGCGGGGTTCTAATTTCATGCGAAATATCAGTAAAGAATTTCAGTTTAATTTCCGCCATCTTTTTCTCCATTTTCACATTCTCTTTGAGCTTATAGAAGGTCAAACAAAGCATATTGATATAGGTTACTAACCCAATGAGTAGAATAAAATAAAAGGCATAAGCCAGGCCTGTTTTCCAAAAAGGAGGAGTAATGATGATGCTAATTGTACGTTCGTTGTTGCACCAGACACCTTGACTATTGGTTGATTTGACACGGAAAGTGTAGCTACCATAAGGTAAATTGGTATAGGTGGCTGAACGTTCGCCGTTGGCATGATTCCAATAGTCGTCAAACCCTTCTAAAAGATAGGAATAGCGTACTTTCTCGGGATTAACATAGTCTAAGGCTGAAAACTCTATTTTGAAAGAGTTCTGTGCATAATTCAGATAAACGCAGGTATCGCTATCGACATACTGGTTGATTTTACTCTGATCGTGTTGTTTTCTCTTATCGGTGATTCGAAAATTAGTTAGGGCAATATATGGAGAAAAGCTATTAGGCTTTATTTGCGCGGGGGAAAAGCAAAGGATACCACTCGAATATCCGAAGACAATCTCGCCATCATCTAACAGCAACCGAGCCGCTTCCGAAAAATAACTCTTCGAAAGTTTCCACGGTATATAGTTGAAGCTCTCAAACTCCTTTGAGTGGGGGCTATATTTCGAGATGGAATTGTCTGATGTCAACCAAATATTATGATCCAAATCATTCTGAATCGACATGATATTTTTATAAGGAAGCGTGTTGTTAGGGTCGCAGTGTTCGAAACCCGATGGGTAGCCGTCGACACCAAGGGAATCAACCTTGAAAAGAGATTCAGTGATGAAATAAAGTTCATTGTTTGACATGCAGAGGTCAATCACATCGCTACTTTTCGACCAGTCATGAATGAAATCGACGTTTTGATATATCCTGATGCTATTAAAAGCACCTATGCTATCGCCATTAAAGACGATCAAGCCGTTTTCGCTGCCCGCTACGAGTAATCCATTGGGAAGTTCTTCAATGCACCTCACCCGATTGTGTTGCAGAATTGGGAACGACGCCCATTTATTTCGGTGTGAAATGAATCGGATCGAATCGCCAGCGAATTGCTCAACGAGGTCAATCCCATTGGTGGTGGCAATCCAAATTCTATCTTTGGAATCTTGAAAGATTTTATACACATCATTCGAGCTGACGCTCCACTGCAAAGACTTTTCAAATCGATAGTTTTCAACAGTATAATTGGGCGAATCTTTCTTTGGAGTTAGCTTATACAAGCCTGCGCCTCGAGTACCAACCCAGATATTCTTCTGATGGTCCTCGATAATGCAGTAAGCGGCAGCTTTCCATTTCGATTTATTTCCAACGATACCGCTTGAGTCAATCATACAGCAATAGTTGAAACTTCTGTCATAGCTAATTAGTTGGTTTTTCTTTGTGCCAAGAAGGATATTACCATTTGAATTTCGGCAGATAGCTCTCACTTCGCTATTGGCATTAATGTGAGGATTATCAAAATCGATTGTTGAAAATATATTCCTAGAAAAGCTGATTTTCTTTAGCCCCTCTTTATATCGGTGCAGCCAAAGATTTCCTTGTTTGTCGAAAAACACGATGCGATAACAGAAACAATCTTCATCAGTATTAAAGAGAGAGAACGGCACTAATCTATTTGTTTCCTTGTCGTATGATGATAGAATACCACCTGCTTGTACCCATATATTATCTTCTTTATCAAGTGTAAAATACACTTTATTGTTGGAGTCGTTTGGAGAAATTGATAGCTTATGATCAAAAACACTCAGCTTGTTGGTGCTGAAATCATATTGATACACAGCTAGGGAATTTCGCACGGTAAACCAAAATTGGTTATTTCTTGCACCAATTCCACTAATATCATTGCAATGAAGATTTTCAATGTTCGAATGGTCATAGACGATAAAATTACCGTTATGTATATTGATTCTAGCAAATCCCTTTGAGTTACTAACTGCCAATATTTCGTTGCTGTTCAACAACATGAGCCCATATATATTAGAACTAAAAGGAAGCTTCTTAGTACGAAAGTCCCGATTAGATTTAGAGTAAATTACAATCGTTCCTCCTCGGCCGCCAAACCAGATTTCATTGGGAAGTTCTAAAACAGAGTGAAAACTATTGTATTCGGCATCTTTAAAATATAGTTCGCCCACATCGAGTGTTTCACCATCGAGTTGCGCCAGACCATTGCTCGTGAGTATCCAAATTTGATGAGCATCATCTTCATAAACAGCATTGACACTATCGCAAGGTATTGTCCCCTCTTGGCGACTGAGCATGCGACATTGGAAATTATTATCGGTGACTGCAAGAACTCCTTTATCGTCGGTGGTAATCCACGCTTTGCCCGATTGGGTTATAATAACATCCTTAAACACATTGTCGCTACCTTCTTCGGCAAGTTCTGTTCCCCAGAACCGATTACTAGAGCTATCATAGCAATACACTTGGTCGTAATTATCGGCTCCTATCATCCAAACGCGTCCTAATTTATCGGATTTCACATTGTTCACCCGATAGTTTCTGAATTGAATTTGGTCTTCTTTTGTCGGGCGAATAGCCTCAAACCGAATGCCATCATATTTGCACAATCCACCATAAGTTGCAAGCCAGATATATCCCTTATCATCTTGAACCATATCATTAATAACCGAGTGAGGAATTCCATCTTCTATGTTAAAGATTAAGGAAGAACCAGTCAACTGAGCACTAGTTGAGTGTGGAATAATCGAAGTTAAGGCAATAAAAAACAAAAAAAACAGATGATAAAAATTAGATGTCGTCATGAGGATATTATAGATACACATTATCAAAAAATCATTTTGCCAAAGGTAACTGATATTGCATAAAATTAACAGTCGAAAAATAATAATTTACACAAAAGAATAGGGGCAAATTATAAACCGAATGAAAATGCCCCCCTGAATTATCAAAATGCACCTATTAATATTGCTATGTTTGGTTTATGTTTGCATAAGTAAATTTATTACTAATATAACACTTCAATACACAATTAAACTATTTGAAATATGAAACAATACCTAACATTAGTAGCCTTTTTCTTTTTTGTTAGTTTCCTTCATGCTCAACCTGCGTTAGATAAATATATAGTGAAGGAACTTAAAGAAGCAAATTTGGAAGACAGCCAATGGATAATGGAAGAAAGTAAAACTTCAGTGAATTATCAGCTAACCATCAGTAATAGCAAAATCACCTTAGTAGATATCGACGATTACTACGATGTTGCCGAAGAATACAACATACTATCTACTGCCAATGCTGAAAAATCAGATAAGGGAATAAGCTATAAATACACCTGCGTTAATCCTGATGGTGAAGACCAAGCTCCTATTTCAGCTACTTTATTCCTATCAGCAGAATCAGATGGTGAATTAATCATTAGCTGGGAAGACTTTCGCTATATTTACAAGTTGAAAAGGTTATAGGTTGAAGAAAAACTACTAAACCTCTAAACAATTAACCCTTTAAACACAAAAATAATGATCCTACGATTTTTAACTTTACTCAGCTTTTGCTTTGTCATTAACCTGAGCGTTGCCCAGGAGCTACCCCCCTATTTAAACACTGAACTCCCAATTGATGTACGTGTTGAAAACCTACTCAACCAAATGACATTAGAGGAAAAGTGTAGCCAACTTCTTGATGCCTCGCCTGCAATTCCTCGCCTAGAAGTCCCTCAATACAATTGGTGGAACGAATCGTTGCATGGTGTAGCTCGTGCCGGATATGCCACAGTGTTCCCTCAAAGCATTTCAATTGCCGCTTCATGGAACGATAAGCTTATTCATGAAGTAGCCTCAGCTATTAGCGATGAGGCAAGAGCTAAATTCAATGAATTTCAGCGCAAGGGGCAAACCGAAAGATACCAAGGACTAACCATGTGGTCGCCAAACATTAATATATTCAGAGACCCACGTTGGGGAAGAGGACATGAAACCTATGGAGAAGACCCCTACCTAAGCTCAATTTTGGGTGGTGAATATGTAAAAGGACTGCAAGGAAACGACGATAAATATCTGAAAGTGGTGGCAACCGCTAAGCATTATGCAGTACATTCGGGTCCGGAAGCTTTGCGTCATGAATTTGAAGTTAATGTTTCCGACATTGATTTATATGAAACCTACCTACCTGCATTTAAATATTTGGTTGAAGATGCCAAAGTTTATTCAGTAATGGGTGCCTATAATAGCTTTCGTGGACAGGCATGTTGTGCCAATCATTTCTTGTTTAACATCCTGCGCAACGATTGGGGATTTGAAGGGTATTATGTGTCGGACTGCTCGGCATTGCGCGACATTTGGCACGACCACAAGCAAGCAGCCGATGCTACTGAAGCCGCTGCCATGGCTTTAAAGGCAGGTATGGATTTAAACTGTGGTAGCACTTATAAATCGCTTAAAGAGGCTATTGAAAAAAACCTATGCACTGAAGAAGATATTAACGCATGCGTACGCAGATTGCTTACCGCTCGATTCAAACTAGGTATGTTCGACCCTCAAGACATGGTGCCTTACAACAAAATTCCTTATGCCGTAAATAACAATGCTGCTCACAATCAACTAGCCAGAAAAGCAGCTCAAGAAAGTATTGTCTTATTAAAAAACCAAGCAAATATTTTACCATTAAGTAAAGAGGTGAAGAAAGTAGCAGTTATTGGTCCGAATGCAAACAACGTACAATCATTATGGGGAAATTACAGTGGCGTGCCATCAAATCCAGTAACCGTTTTTCAGGGAATTAAAAACAAACTAGGTCCCGATGTTGATGTTCGCTACGAAGTTGGCAGCGATTTAGCCGAAGGATTCCCTCTGTTTGATGCCATTCCATCGAGATTCTTCCAAACCGAAGATGGCAAACAAGGACTTACTGGCGAATACTTCAAAAACAATGCCCTTAGAGGAAAACCTTTGTTCACTCAAGTTGATGATAACATCGACTTCTGCTGGGATAACGAAACACCCGACCCTCGTTTAACTACAGGAAAATTCTCGGTACGTTGGACTGGATATATAGTGGTACCCGAATCTGGAGCATATCAAATAAGCGAGTGGAGCAAACCTTTCATGACCGTGAAATTGGAAGGCAACGAAACCGGAGGAAAAAATGGACACCACCCCCGTCTTCGACCTAAAACCTACCAACTAGAAGCTAACAAGAAATACAAAATTGAAGTTGAATACCAAAATACATGGGGAGATGCTACAGCTCGCTTAGTTTGGGCTCGTCCTGATGATTCTAAATTAGAGCGAGCGGTTCAACTGGCTAAAGAGTCGGACTATGTAATCTTAAATCTCGGATTGAACGAACGTTTAGAGGGCGAAGAAATGAATGTGGAAGTTGAAGGCTTCTCCAGAGGCGACCGCACGGCTTTAGACTTACCAAAAGAACAACGCGAACTGATGACCGCTTTGGTTGAAACAGGAAAACCTGTTGTTTTGGTTCTTATTAATGGTAGTGCCTTATCAGTGAATTGGGCTGCCGACAACGTTCCTGCCATTCTTACAGCTGGATATCCAGGACAACAAGGTGGAAGTGCTATTGCCGATGTTCTTTTTGGCGACTACAACCCTGCTGGACGATTACCAGTTACCTACTACAAATCGGTTGACCAACTTCCTGCCTTTGAAAACTACGACATGAAAGGGAGAACATACCGCTATTTTACCGACGAACCGCTATATCCTTTTGGTTTTGGATTGAGCTTTACGCAATTCGATTACCAAAATCTTCAAATTACCCCTAACACCGGCACAAATTCGGTGCACATTTCGGTTGATGTTATTAACTCGGGCAAGCTAGATGGCGATGAAGTGGTTCAGGTATATTTAACCGATGAAAAAGCTTCAACCGTTCGACCTATTCGCTCTTTGGTAGCCTTCAATAGAGTAAACATTAAAAAAGGAGAACGCAAAACCATTACATTTGATATTCCTGCCAGTCAATTTTCTATGATCAACAAGAAAGGCAACAGAGTACTTGAAAAAGGTTGGTTCACTATTTCTGTTGGTGGTGAACAAGGCGGATTCTCGGGCAGATGCGATGCTGAAACAACCACAACCACAAGTCAACGTTTAGAATTAGGTAAATCATGGGAGCAAGAATTTAGTAAATAAGCACAGCTAACTAGAGTTGAGTTTGAGGCAATGTACGCTGTACATTGCCTCTCTTTTTTTTATTTCCAACAAACGAATTCAGCATGTTACTCATCTTTTTGATTGTGGTTTATAATATTAAAATCGTACCTTTGATTTTTTAATTACATGCTCATGAATCTTAAAAAAATTATCCTTGTCTTTACTATACTCTTAGGCTTCCCTTTTATTGGACGAACAATTCCAAGCGGATTACTTCGTCATTTTTCTTATGAGGACAAACTAAACAAATCGTTTATTTTAAACATAAAACAAGATGAAAAAGGATTTATATGGTTAGGCACTTTCAATGGATTGATTCGTTTCGATGGCAATAACTTCCGCAACTTCCGACCAACAACAAACCTACCTTATCTAACGTCGAATAGAGTTTCAAACTTTAATTTCGATGCCAATGGTAGAATCTGGATCATGTCGGAAATGTCAGAGATTTACTACTTCGACACCAACACATTTACCTTCCATAGCCCTACCGAAGCCCCTGCCTATCAAAATGTACTTCATGAACTAAAAAACTATCAGATAACACCATCAGGAACCGTGTGGCTATTCCCTCAGCATGACAATGCTTTATTGGCGATTTCTGATAAAACAAATATTCATGAGCTTAGTTTTTCACTCGTTTCTGATTCGCTTTGTTCAGCCAAATATGTGTTTGAAGATAATAATAAAGCCCACTGGATACTAACCAATAAGGGCATTTGCAGATATGCTGATTTAAATAGCAAACCCGACTACTATTATTACGATGCCAAAGAAAATTCTGGTAAACAGTATAACTTAGAAGCCCACACCGAAACCCCAACCGATATTTGGTTTGCCGGAAAATCGGGAGTTTTGGTGCGCTATGCTAAACAATCGAATACTTTTTTTGATGTCCCCATTCAAATAAATGACGATATTAAATATCTAAATACTACAGATTGGGGGCAGCTTCTCATTGTTACCCAAAAATCGGGCTTCTATGTTTATACCCCAAACACTGGAAAACTCAACATATTCAACAAACACACGCTACCCCAATTGTCTAGCGATGAAATAAATCCGCTAAAGCTAAGCCAGAAAGGTATGTTTTGGTTTGAAACTACTAAAAATGGTATTTATAAATTCGATTTAAACCTCAACACACTCAGCGAGTTTTTTATCAAATCACACGATGAGTTTATTGGCAATTCGGCACGAACCACGCTAATTCTCGAAGATAAACACAAACGCATTTGGGCTCAACATAAAGGCGGAGCTTTTGCCTACTATAATGAGGCTACAAATAAGTTCATTTCATTAAAAGAATACTTTAGCAATGACAACCAGTTTGTGTCGGATGTGCTTCATTCTGCATTATTCGACAAACAAGGCAACCTGTGGTTTTGCTCCTATTCACAAGGGCTCGACCTACTAGCCTTCAACAACGAAAGCTTCAATAAACTTCATTTCAAAAAGCACGACACTACAACTCGACACAGCACGAGAAGCCTCTTGCAAGACAGCAACGGCTATCTTTGGGTAGGCTATCGACCTCATAAAATAGCCATATTCAACCAAAACAAAGAACAAATTGGGCTGATGGAAAATAACGGCAAACTTTCAGCAAACAGTTCTGATTGGGGAAGCAACATATACCACATGATGCAAGACAAACAAGGTAGAATATGGCTGGGAACACGAGGCAATGGCGTTTTCTGCCTGAACCCTACGAGCAACCCACTCTCCTTTCGTGTAGAACATTTCGTTTTTAACAAGAATGACAAATACAGCCTAAGTTCGAATGATGTGTACAATATCTTTCAATCTTCAACAGGAACAATATATGTGGCTACTTGGAATGGTGGTCTGAATATTATTGATGAATCCACATCGACTATTCAATTCCTAAACTTCAACAACCAACTAAAACAATATCCTAAAGATATTGCCAATAGAATACGCTCTTTAGCCGAAGATCAATATGGAAACATTTATATGGCTTCGCCCAACGGATTATTCTCGTTCAACACACATTTTAAGCTTCCCGATAACATTGCATTTACAAAATACCCCGAAGTGCAAGGAAGCGATATCTTAGATATTTCAACTCTTGCAGATAATAAAATAGCCCTTGCAACCAATGGTGCTGCACTGGTTGTTGCCACCCCAAACTCCGAGGGTAAACTAAGCTTCAACCACGTTAAACTGCAAGACATCGATTTACCCTTTGAAGGAATTGTTGCTATACAAGAAGATGCAAACCAAAACTTATGGCTGGTTGGCGATAAACAAATTGCTCGATACAACAAAACAACAAGCAGTGCTGAAACTTTCCCTGAACTTGCCGGAATGATTGGTTCTAACATTTTTTCGGAAGCTACAATACAAAAACTTTCTTCGGGCGAAATCATTATCGGACACTCTAACGGGTGTGTTTGCTTTAATCCGCAAGAAATCCCATCGCAATCATTTGCTCCACACCCCATCATTTCCGACCTCACCATACACGGGAAAAGTCTGCATTTGTTAAATAACAACTACCCTGCCAATATCGACACCCAAAATGACATTACGCTAAAACACAACCAAAATTTTATTAAACTCTCGATTTCTGCACTCGATTTTGTAAAACCAAACAACATCACCTACCGATACAAGCTAGATGGTGTTGATGAATCATGGAATTATTTTACCGGATATCAACCCATAATATACACCAATCTAGCTAAAGGAAACTACACTCTCCGAATAGCATCAACCAACAGCCACAACCTTTGGTCTAATAACGAGCGCCAACTAAACATTACCATTCTGCCATCGATATGGCAAACTAATTTAGCCTACGCCTGCTATATTGCCTTAGCTCTAATCATTTTGTATGCGATTATGCATACAATCATGACTATTTTCAAACTCAGAAGCAACGTGCGCATACAGCACGAAATAGCAGAAATGAAATTGAAATTCTTCACCAACATCTCGCACGAAATTAGAACTCCACTCACGCTAATTACTATACCGGTTGAAAATATGCTTGCCGACGCAAACACTCCTGAAACTACAAGAAAACAACTACAAACCGTTGAAGCAAATACCGGAAGACTACTAAACTTGATAAATCAGGTACTCGATCTGCGCCGCATAGAAAACAAAGAATTAGCCATTGAACGTGTAAATATAACAACACTAGCTCATCTGGTTGGCGACACATTTACGGAAATTGCTCTTCGAAAAAAAATAAAACTAAACTACAACACATCCAAAACCGATTGCTTCATTTGGGCTGATAAAGATAGCCTCGACATGCTTTTTGTAAACCTCCTTTCCAATGGCTTTAAATACTGCAATGAAGGGAATACAATCCAAATTACACTAGAGCAAAACCTTAAAACAACCATATTAAAAGTAAGCGACAACGGACCAGGTATAAGCAAAGAGATGCAAAAACGCTTATTCCAACGATTCGCAAATTACAATGAAGATGCTAAAAACCCAAGCACAGGCATTGGACTTTCTATAGTGAAAGATATTGTTGATAAGCATCAAGCATCTATTCAGGTTATAAGTAAAATTGACGAGGGAACTTGCTTCCTAATTGAATTCAAGAATGGTCATGAACATTTTAAACATGATATATTAGTTGATAACACTAGTAGCGAAAAATCACCCATCAAAATCGATGATGAAAGCGAAACAACGGTGCCTATCAATAGAGTGCATCCGGTTGGCTTAATTGTTGAAGATGATGCGGAGCTTCGCCAATTTATAATTTCTATACTCAAGGACGACTATGTAATTCATGAGGCAAAAAATGGCATTGATGGTCACATGAAAGCTGCTAGCTTAATGCCCGACTTCATCATCAGCGATGTAATGATGCCACAGATGGACGGCATAGAAATGCTCAAAATTATTCGCCTCAACTCCTCGATCAGCCATATTCCAATAATACTTCTTACTGCGAAAACTGCCATCAACGATCAACTTGAAGGCATTGAACACGGCGCCGACGATTACATTGCTAAACCTTTTAACCTGCAATACCTCAAAGCCAGGATTAAAAACATATTAGAGCAACGTTTGCGCTTGCATAGGTTATATTCTCGTGGCGAAGCCGAAGTTATAACTCTTGATGATGCTCGATCTATTTCTAATAGAGATCATGAATTCATGGTTCGAATTACCGATATCGTTAAACAAAACATGATCAACAGCGACTTCTCGGTCGAAGAATTAGTGGGTATGTCAGGCATGTCGCGAGCTAGTTTCTTCAACAAACTCAAAGGACTAACAGGAATGCCTCCCGTGGAATTCATTCGAGAAATGCGTTTGAACTACGCTGCCGAATTGCTCAGAACAGAGGAGCATTTGATTAAGGAAATCTGCTTCATCGTTGGCTTCAACGACATAAAATACTTTGGCAAATGCTTCAAATCTCGATTCAACTATACCCCAGCAGAGTATCGCAAGCTGTGCAAATAAAAAAACCAGAAATAAACTTATAGGGTATAGAAACATCGATGACGAACCTTCATGCCTCTTTTGAAAAGATAAACATCAGATGAACACACCGCTTCTAAAAGAAATCCATTGAGAGAATTAAATCAGAACATAATCCCTCAACAAAAAATCCCCGATAAATTGCTCGAAATTTATCGGGGATAGAAATTTACAGTTGAGTGAAGAAAACTAATACTTAAAATACCATTTTAAACCAAAGCGAACCATGTTGTAATCGATGGATAACTTCTTATTCTCGGCGCTCTCCTGATAAACCACATTACCCAAAACCCACTCTTCTATTTGAACACTTTGAGAAGTGTTCGACCGCGAATTAAACAAACCTCTCCATTCCACAAACGGAACAAGAGGAGTCAACCTATTCTTCGACTCACGAGGAAGCAACTCCAAATAAAGATTAATACCCCAAACAAATGACGGTGACAGCTCGGTTTTATTACGGCTCAAAAATCTTTTATTCACAAGCCCATCAGATTCATATCTGTTTTTAATGCTCGTTGATTCCACCTCCGACATTTTTACAAAACCCAAAAGACCATCAGCTTTAAGCTTCAAACGATTAAGTGAATTGTGATAACCCCCACCAACATAATACTTATCAACCCACGATTCACCCCAATTATAATTATAAAAATAATCGCTATCATAAAAATTAAAATCAACATCATGATTTCCCCTACTTCCTCCTAAAAGAGCCGCCCAATTATTATGAAACTTATAAGCCAACTCCCCACTCAAATATCGATAGCCACCTTCCACGTTAAGCTCCCAACCTTTATACTCCGCAAAAGCACCAATGAGCGAAACACCTGTCATACTCGAATTAACAAAAGCACCGCCAAACCCACCTTGCGATTGGTTCAACGTTTCAATAGCAACAACGCCACGAATGCCATATTTCAACGATTCACACCTCTCAACTCCACCTTCAACCTCTTGAGCCCCAGCAGGAAAAAGAGCAGCTGCAATCAATAAAAAAACACAGCTCAACAAACATATTCTTTTCATCATGACTTCAAATTAAGGGATAATAGTAGTTGTAACAATCTCAGAAAACTTCTTACTATCAGAAAGAGTAACATCAACCTGAATTTCCAAAATTGTCGTATCGGAAATCAGTGCTTTATAGGGCAAACTCAACTTCGTTTGATTAGTAAAACATAAAATCGGTTTAACTGAATTAAGCTCCTTTTTAGCCACAAAATCGGCAATTGTTACATACATCGCATCAAAATACAATGCATCATCAACCAAGAAATACGGATTCAAATCAGTACCCACAATTTCCGTGGGAGCTGAAGCACTAATCAAGCTCAAGTTCAAATCGGCAATCCCATTTATTACACGCGGATTAAAGCCATACTCATAAGCATATTCATTTGAAGAGAGCAAATTCAAGGAAATTGCAAAACTCGATGCAGATTCCGTTTCTGGCGCAGTCACTTGAACATCATCAATCTCATAATCAGGACCATAATAAAAGCTTTCATCATCACTTGAACAAGCTTGCGCCAAGAACGCCAAAAGCATGAACAAGAGTTTAAAATTTAGTTTCTTCATGATTGTTTAATTTTATCATTTGATAAATTAATAATATCTTAGGCTAATAATCAGACAAACTTAACGATTCTTTCCAAAAAACAAAGACAATTATCAAAAAAAAATATTCAACCCATTATCCTTTTTAATATTCCACCAACACGAATCATTAATTGGGGGTGCCGGCATTCCTCCCCACCGCATTCCCACGCCCATGCCGTCGCGCTTTCCGCTGCAATCTTTTAAGGGGGCGAGAACCAAAGCCCCCTTAAAAGGATTTTCGCTACAATCGCTCACCCAGCTAACGCCTGTAACATTAGCTCGAAACATTTCTAAACTTTGTTGATGTTGCCATTCGGGATTATGCGACGTATTCGGAAAAATTCAACGGAACATTTGCGATACATTATATATAGGTATGTTTTTTCATGTTCATCGGACTTGCAAAATGCGTCTGAAAAAATTTTTTCACGTCCATTCCCGTTTTGTTTTTCGTCTGAAAAAATTTTTTCACGTCCATTCCCGTTTTGTTTTTCGTCTGAAAAAATTTTTTCATGTCCATTCCCATTTTGTTTTTCGTCTGAAAAAATTTTTTCACGTCCATTCCCATTTTGTTTTTCGTCTGAAAAAATTTTTTCACGTCCATTCCCATTTTGTTTTTCGTCTGAAAAAATTTT
>JBKEAC010000029.1:0-14889 GCA_047971925.1 Mangrovibacterium sp. | reverse complement strand
CAACACACTAAAGGGAATTATTAAATCGCACAACAGCATCTTGAAGCGTGCTAAATCGAGCAATTTGCAGGAGGAAGACGCTGTGGAAGAAACGCTTTAGTATTGTATGTTTAGCTGGTGGTTTATTCAGTTTTCACAATCGAGCCGACCATTAATTGGTCGGCTCATTTTTTGCTTCGACTTTAATTTAACGAGTATTCAATTGAGGAATGCGGAGGTATTTCGGAAGTATATAGTTAGAAAATCTCTCAGAAGTGAGGATGCAACAAGGCTTATACTTCCTTTACATTTAATGGATACCAATAAATTTAAACTAAATTTGCAGAACAAAAAACAGAAATCAATATGGCAAAAATAAAAGTACAGGCAACAGAAGTTACAGTTGTTAGTATCAATAATGCTGATTATATCTCTCTGACGGATATTGCAAAATATAAGTCAGAAGAACCATTTATTGTGGTTGTAAACTGGATGCGTAATCGAAATACAATTGAGTATCTGGGAATTTGGGAAAGTTTGTATAACCCGAATTTTAAACCTATCGAATTCGATAGGTTTAGAAAAGAAGCGGGATTAAATGCTTTTACGCTCTCTCCTCAAAAATGGATTGAATCAACAAATGCAATAGGTATTATTTCAAAATCCGGACGATATGGCGGGACTTTTGCGCATAAAGATATTGCTTTCAAATTTGCAAGCTGGATTTCGGTTGAATTTGAATTGTATATCATCAAAGAATTCCAACGCCTCAAAGAACATGAGCAGCAACAACTGGGCTGGTCTGCCAAACGGGAACTTTCAAAAATCAACTACCATATTCATACTGATGCGGTAAAGCATAATCTAATTCCGGAGGAACTTACCGCTCAACAAATATCAATCGTCTATGCCAACGAAGCAGATGTGCTGAACATGGCTCTTTTCGCTATTACTGCAAAGCAATGGCGTGATGCTAATCCCGATTTGAAGGGCAATATCCGCGATTATGCTACCATTAACGAACTGATATGCCTATCGAATATGGAAAATATTAATGCTGTTCTGATAAATGAGCAAGTGCCACAACCGGAACGACTGCAAAAGCTCAACCAGATAGCTATCCAGCAGATGCGGGTGTTGCAGGAAGTTGAGAACCGTAAATTGTTGAAATGATACAGACGTTATAATGCAATAGGTCAATGTCTTTCAATCCTCTTAGTGATGATATATAGATAGCCTCGGAATTCATTCTGGTGGTCAATGATGGCAGAGCAAAAGTCTATCTCTTGTCTGTTTTACATCCGATTCATAGTAATGTTGCTTGTGAATTTGCTTTCATTTTTGACTAATTATAATTATTTGAAAATTTATTTCCTTTTTTCTTCCGTTTTAAAAAAAAAAAATTGCAAACAGTGAAAAATACAAATCGAAAGGGAAAATTGTTGGATTTAAAAATATCTATTCAATTTGATGTTTAGGTGTTGATTTCACATTTCAAACAATATAAAATAAATCTTCTTATAATGCTAATGAAAAGAAATGCATTTCCTTGAATTGTAGTTGAAATATAATTAAATCTTTTGAAACGCTTTAAATACGTTTGTTTATGCAAATGGATTCAATGCTATCAAAATGTTAGATATACCTTCTTTTTGCTTTCTTTTCTGTTGAAAATAACTGTTAAAAAACATAAGTGTGTTGCTTAAAGTTTGTATAAAATTTACTATGTTTGTCAAGTGAGTGAATTTTAAATGATAAAAAACAAACCGATAATAGCGATATTTTATAATTATAAGTGTTGTTTGTACTTTTAAAAAGATGAATAATCGTTTTGAAATCAGAAACACTGAAAGAGAATGCAAATTGTTAACGTAACACAAATAAACATGGAGATGAAAACTTTTAGAAAATTGGGCTGGAAGACCAAAGGACATGCTTTTATTAATAAAGTAGTTCTTGCCGCTTCTGCTCTGTTCTTGATTTCTGCGCTGAGCATGCCCGAAGCACGAGCCCTCGATGCAACAACACAGAATGGCACTAGTCAGGAGCAAAACGAGAAAAGAATAATTAAAGGTAAGGTGGTTGATGACAAAGGGAATGCGCTTCCCGGAGTAACGGTTTTCATTCAAGGAACCAGCATTGGAACAACCACCGATGCCGACGGAAATTATGCCATTCAGGCCACGAGCAAAGATGTGCTTAATTTCTCTTTCGTGGGCATGAAAACTCAAGTTTATTTGGTCGATGCGAAAACAAAAATCGATGTGTCGCTAAAATCAGAAATCGAAAACATTGAAGAGGTGGCTGTGGTGGCATTCGGTCAGCAAAAACGCGAAAGTGTGGTGGCCGCCATTACCACGGTGAAACCCAAAGATCTTCAATCGTCGAACTCCGATTTAACGTCTTCTTTCGCAGGGAAAATTGCCGGAATGATTGGTTGGGACACGAGCGGTTTGCCGGCTGCGCTCACCGAAGATGAAATGAACACCAAATTCTACATTCGTGGAATCACTTCCTACCAAACAGGGGCTAACATCGACCCGCTGATTTTGCTCGATGGTATTGAGGTTTCAAAGCTCGACCTTTCGCGCATTGACCCCGATGATATTGAGTCTTTCAACGTGATGAAAGATGCTTCGGCTACTGCCATGTATGGGGCAAGGGGAGCAAACGGGGTTATCTATGTAACAACCAAAAAAGGGGAGGAGGGCAATGTGAGAACCACCTTCAAATTTGAAAATATTTGGAGCATGCCCACGCGTGAAATCGATGTGGTGGCTCCTAAGCAATACATGACACTCTTCAACGAGGCGGCGCTAGGTAGGGGGATTTCTTCAACGCCCACTTACACCGATGAAAAAATTCAAAACACAGGTAGCGATAAATATCCAAGTTGGGTTTATCCGGGAGTTGACTGGTATGACATGCTATTTAAGAACTACACGCAAAATAAACACTACTCGCTCAATGTGCGTGGAGGTGGTTCGAAGGTGCAATATTATGTGTCGGTGAATCACAACAACAACACCGGGATGATTAAAACCGACCCGCTGAATCAGTTCGACGCGAACATTATTAATAAGCAAACAAACTTCCGTGTGAACATGAATGTCGATATGACTAAAACCGCTAAACTGGTGGTGAATTCTTTTTCAACCTACGACAATTATCACGGAACAATTGCCAACACTTCGCAAGCCTATGCGCTCGCTTTCAATGCTAGTCCGGTGGAATTTTCGCCAACTTATCCGGCCGATGAAACCTATAATTGGCCTCACATTCTGTTTGGTGGTGGGTCGAGCACAAACCCCTATGCAGAAATTCAAAAGGGCTATCAAGACCGGGTGCGCTATTCAACAATCAACAATTTTGAGTATATTCAAAACCTAAATAGCTTCATTAAAGGTTTGGAATTTCGGGCAACGGTGGGGATAACCAAGAATGGATATTTCACCAATGTTTATCAGTATGAACCCGCTCTTTATCGTTTGAGAAGCTACGACTTCGTTACAGGCGAGCACGTGCTAACTGCTATTAACGAGGCATCGGCCGATGATAAAATTACAAAATCGAATGCAGCGAGTGTTGTCACATCGCAAACGGTAATGGACTATCAAGCGCGACTACTTCACACGGCAGCTTGGGATGACCATCAAACCAGTTTCACAGGAGTGTTCACCGCTCGACAAAGCGACAACAGTACACCCAAAACCGTTACAGCGTCTTTGCCAGGAAGAAATATTAGCATGGCATTTCGTGCAACCTATGGTTTTAAAGATCGCTATTTCGGTGAGGCAAGTTTGGGGATTAATGGTTCGGAGCGTTTCGCCAAAGGAAACAGAATCGGCTATTTCCCAGCAGTGGGTTTGGCCTGGATTGCAACTAAAGAAGATTTCTTGCGTTCAACTTCTAAGTGGCTCGACTTCTTGAAATTCCGTGCCTCTTATGGAAGAACAGGAAACGATGGTGTGATTAATGACCCCCGTTTTGTTTATTTGGAAGAAATCGTTTCTTCGGGAACACTCATGGTTGGAGAACCTGCTGTTTCGCAGCCTTTTTACAATGTGAATAGCTATGGAAATGAAAAAACAGAGTGGGAAACTTCCGAGCAAGTGAACCTTGGAGCAGAACTTCGTCTGTTTAAAGGAATTGTTGAGCTGAATGCCGATGTTTATCAGGAAATCCGTCATAATATTTACGATTACAGAAGCACACTGCCACTCACCATGGGGCTCTATGCAACACCACTCGATAACTTGGGAAAGGTGAAGTCGCGAGGAATGGACCTTTCGGCAAAAGTGCAACACGCCTTTAATTCCGACTTCTGGGTAATGCTTAATGCCACATTCACATACAACCGTGCAACCTTCCTTGAGGTGGAAGAAGCAGGCGACAAACCCGATTGGCAGAAGAAAGTGGGGCACGACATTTCGCAGCAATATGCTTACATTGCGGAAGGATTATTCCAAGACCAAAACGAAATCGATAACTCGCCTTATCAAGCTGGCGATGTGCAACCCGGTGATATTCGCTATCGTGATGTTGACGACAATGGTATTATCGATGTGAGCGATGCCGTGCTTGCTGGTTATCCTGAAACACCACGTGTGATTTACGGTTTTAGTCCTTTTGTGCACTACAAAAACTGGGAATTTAGCATGTCTTTTCAAGGTGCTGGAAACCGAACTTTCTTCCTCGACCCCGAGTTGCTTTCGCCATTCTTTAAAAACAAAGCGGTGTTGCAAGCCATTGCCGATGACCACTGGACAACCGAAAATCATGCCGACCGCCCGTTGTGGCCACGACTTTCAGTGAATAACATTACCGACCACAATCCGCAAGAAGACTACTACAACGAAAATAGTGAGGTGCGAAAAAGTACTTATTTCATGCGAAATGGTCGATTCTTGCGCTGCACATCGATGGAATTGTCATACTATATTAATAAAAGACATTTAGAAAGATTTAAAATCAACAATTTTAGAGTGTTCGGGCGTGCCGATAATCCTTTCTTGATAAGCAATTTCGACTTGTGGGACATTGAGTTGGCAGAAAACGGATTTAATTATCCAATTCAAAAAACCTTCTCGCTAGGATTTAACTTTAGTTTCTAATCGCATAATTTTAAACGACATGAAATTTTTTAAAAATAAAATATCAGGCTTCTTAACTGCGGCACTATTATTGCCTTTAATTGCATGTGATAACTATCTCGATGTGGTGCCTGAAGATGATTTAACAACCATTGAATCGATATTTGAAAAAAGAAACACGGCGCTCACTTTCTTCACCGGCTGCTATCGAAGCTATTTAAGTGAGGGAAGCCTCGGTTCAGACCCCGCTCTTGCTGGTGGCGACGAGCTAACAACAGGCGACTATCTGCGCACGAAAACCTATTCGGGATCTTCTTATATTGCTGCCTTTAAAATTGCCGAAGGTTTGCAAAATCAGTCCGACCCAATTCTCCCCAAATGGGATGTGAATAACAACTACTACATTGCCATTCGCGATTGTAACACCTTCATTCAAAACATCGACAAGGTTTACAACATGGATCAGGAGGAAAAAGATAAATATAAAGCCAGTGCCAAAGCCATTAAAGCGCTTTATTACTTCCAGCTCATGCGGCAATATGGTCCGATTTGCTTAGTCGATGAAAACTTGAGCGTGGAAGCCGATGTGAACGACATGAAAATACCTCGTTCGCCCATCGATGATTGTGTGAATGAAATCGTGCGCTTGTTCGATGAGGCTTTGCCCTACATTGATGTGTTTGCCGAGCAGCCCGTTTCGGAATATGGTTTCCTAACTCGTGAAGCTGTGGTGGCCTATCGTTCGAGAGTTTTGCTCTATGCTGCTAGTCCGCTTTTCAATGGAAACGAATGGTATGTTAATTTTAAAAACAGAAACGGTGAGCAGCTATTCAATCAAGAGGAAGACCCATCAAAATGGCTCAGAGCAGCCGAAGCAGCCGATGAAGCCGTTGACTTGTGCGAATCGAGAGGAAAATACTTAAACAGCAGCTATGATTCAGAATCGTCGGAGCTACTAAACTACATGAGAAACATTCAAAACGCTGTCCTTCCAATCGCTTTCGAATCAACCGAAGTGCTCCATGCAAGCTATTCAATTTATCAAGGCGATATGGGCTTGCGAATGCCACGTTATGAAAGTTCCGATGCCTATTTCAACAACCGGGTGAGTGGCTGTGTTAATCCCTCGATGAAAATGGTGGAACTATTCTACACCAACAACGGATTGCCAATCGACATGGACCGCGAGTGGGATTATGCCAACCGATATACCATGGGAATTGAAACCTCCTATGATTATAGCAATGTGGTTGCGCTAAATAAAGAAGTGCTGAAATTGCACCTTCACCGTGAACCTCGATTCTATGCCAACATTGCATTCGACAAAGGAATATGGAAGCGTAATAACGATTATGTGGAAATGGAACCATACAGAAATGGGCGTCATGGCATGGAGAATGTCATTATTCAGCCCGATGATAAAGTGAATATCACTGGATATTGGTGTAAAAAACACGTGTCGACTTTGAACTATGCGGCCGGTTCAAATGCCAACTTCACGCCGGTGGCTCCGTATTGCAGAATCAGATTGGCAGAGGTTTACCTGAACCAAGCAGAGGCATGGAACGAATATGAAGGACCAAGCGAAAAGGTATATGAGGCATTAAACAAAGTGCGTGAGCGTGCGGGAATACCAACCATTGAAGATTCGTGGAATAACTACTCAAAAGAACCCTCAAAAATTACAACCAAAGCAGGCATGCGCGAAATTATTCAGCAAGAGCGAATGATTGAATTGGCCTTTGAAGGGCAACGATTCTGGGATTTGCGCCGCTGGAAATTGGCTCATGAATATTTATCGCAAGATACAAAAGGATGGAATATTATCGGAACCGAAGCCTCGTCATTCTACAATGAATATAAAGGTCCGGTGGTGGTGTGGTCGGATAATAATTTCAAATCGCCAAGAGACTACTTCTGGCCTTTCCGCGATGAGGAAATATTGAAAACCGGAATGACTCAAAACCCAGGTTGGTAGAACAGCAAGGGGCGAGCTTTCAAAAGATAAAATGCGCAACAAGAAATGCGCAAAGAACAGAGAAGCTCGCCAAGATGAAAAATAGAAAACAGCAAAAGAAAATTTCAATTGCTCAAAAAAATTAACAAATGAAAAGATACATATACCTATTGATGCTAGCAACTCTTGCGGCTTGTAACTCCAACGATGATGATAATTTCGATGTGAGTTTCGATGAATTGCAGGTTTCATTTGAGGCCTATCCGGGAGGGGCATTCATGAATTATTCCTTGCCAAACGACCCCGATATTTATGCCATTGAAGCACGATATAAAGATTTCAAAGGAGCCGAAATTGTTGTGAAAGGAACCTACACAAGTAGTCAGATTCAACTCTTCGGATTCAATGAAGCGCAAAGCAATGTGCCCGTTGAAATACGTCTGATTAATCATGGCAGCCAAAGCTCCGATAAAATAGAGAAAACATTCTCAACACTCGAAAGTGCACCGATTGAGGTTTTTCAATATCTGGAAGTGAAAGAAAACTGGAATGGTTTTAAGGTGGAATATCGTGGATTGGAAGATTATACCGATGGACTGATGAATATTTTCTATGTGGGAATTAGTCCCACAACAAATCAACGCGACACACTATTGGTGGGAACTTATCCACTTCAAACAGGGAAATTCACCTTCGATTATACCGATGTGCCCGAGGGAGAAGAAAATTCAACGGTGGTGGTGAAAACCGAAGACTTCCGTGGGAATGTGGTGAAATCTCAAGTGTTTAAAGAAATTTCAATTGCTCAAGCCGAAAAATTCGACTGCAAAAATGCCGAGCTAGTGGGCGGAAAATGGCTCAATGATGATAGCAAGAAAATTCACTGGAAATATCTATTCGATGGCGATACTAAAGGTCGTCAGGCACTCATGAGTGGGTCGCAATATAAATATTTCAGCTTTAAATCGGAAGATGGTTGCGTTTATTCGCAAACCGAAGGCGACAATGTGTGGACGATCGACTTGAAAGAAGCCAACGTGCTAGCATGGGTTCGAATCTATTCGCACATTGGTGCGCAAGTGCCACTAGGAGTGGGTTCGAAACTAATGCCAATGAAAATGGACGATGAATATTATTATCCAAATTCACTAGTCATTTATGGAACCAACGACCCCAATGCAGCAAGCACAGCATGGGTGCAACTAGGCTCATACTCCGAATCGCAATCGCTATCGGCTGCCTCGAAATGGATTTATCCATCGCTCGATAGAACAAACGACTACACCGCAGCACAGGTGTCGGCCTTCGATGATGCCGACCCCAATTATCTGCAAGTGAACTTCGACGCTAGTTTACAACAAGAGTTCCGATATATTAAAATTAAAGTGCTCGAAACATTTAATTTCTACCTAAGTAATGGAACACTCGGATCATCGACAGGAAAGGTGGTGATGGAAGAGCTGGAAGTTTACAAAAAGAAAGCAGAATAATATTAAAAGAACATTTGAAAGTAGAAAACTTTAAAAACAGACCAAATGAAATATTTTAAAATATATCTCCTCATCATGATGGCTGCCCTAGTTTCTTGCGAAAGTATGGACGATACCTATTCCGATTTGTTCGACGGCAACAAAAAAAGATATGTGGGAAAATGTAGCGACCTTAAAATTGAAAAGGGATTGCAACGATTTAAACTCAGCTGGGAAAACAGCACCGATGCCACCATCGAAAATATTAGAATCGTGTGGGTGCAAGGAACAGAATCGGATACGATTTTACTCCCTAAGGGAACAACATCATATGTTACCGAGGCAACGTTTCAAAACAAAAGTTATGAATTCTCGGTTTCGGCAATCGATGGCGAGGGAAATAAATCGATTGATGTTTCCGATTATGCACGCCCCTACACAAAAGATAGCGAGCTGGTGAACTTGCTCAAAGTGGTGCAACGTTCCTATTATTTCGTGGAAAACAAACTCATCATGTTCCTCTACGACCAAGAGCTGCAATCAGAATCATATGTGAACTACTACTCGAATGGCGTTTTGAAATCTCACCAAATAACTACCGATGAATTTGAAGAACTTCTGGTGATTATTGAAAATGTTGATGCAGAAACCGACGTTAACGTGAAGAGTACAGTGGAAATTGAAGATTGCTTCGATAAAATTGAATTCGACCCTTATCAACTCGATCGAAATGCGCGAAACTATGCCGCCGATTTTGTGAACATGCTCAAAACACGTTATGACCTCAGCGATATTCCTAGCTCGCTCACCGACACCCTTACCACGCTGCATGTTGATGAAGATTTATCGACAATCGAAAACATTCTCTACATGCCAAACTTGCAAAAAGTCATTCTCGGTGGCGAACGATACATGATTCAAAATTATGCCTACTTGAAGGACTACATGTGCTCATTCACTAACAAAACAGCAAGTGTGTTGGCTCTCGAAATTATGCACGATTATTTCAATGTGGAACTCGACATCTATGGAAATCAGTACTTAATTCGCGACGAAATAGATTTTGAAAATCAATTCATAATCCCCACTTTGCCTAGCATTGAGTTTCTCACCATGTCTTCTTGGTCGGTTACAACAAACTACGACCTCGATGATAACGGCGATGTGAAAAACCTAATCGCTTTGTCTTCCGATGGAACTCCCGATAAAACAAAATACTGGAAACCACGTGAAATTTTATCGGAGGTTAGAACGCACGAAGTAATCGTCGATATGAAAGCCTTTAAAACACTCAATGGTATTTATGTGGCTCAGCACCCAACAGCAGGAACATGGGAAAGTGTTTCGCCCGATGCGATTGAAGTGCTCGTTTCGACAAACAAAACCGATTGGGTTCAACCTTTCAAAACCTTCCGAAGCATTTATTTAAATAAAAGTCCTGGAGAGGTGAATATTATCAACTTCGCCGAAAAGCCACGAGCAAGATATGTGAAGATGGTGGTGAAAGATAAAATTACATCGGGAAATAACTACGTTGTTGTTTCATCGTTCATTCCATTCTAAGAAAATTGAAATTTTTAAAAAGCCTTATGTAAGAAATTGCATGAGGCTTTTTTTATTTCACCAGCCACCGAAATAAAAGTAATTTTAAAGATTCAACACTAGAAGAGGAATAAAATGAAAGAGTATATTAAACATTTAAAATGAAAGGTAAAGTATACTCTAAATAATAAAATGAAGAATTGTATTTAATCAAATAATAAAATTTCGTATTATCCGATTAAAAAGCTTACAAAATGTTTGTTTCTTTGAATTTAATTGTACATCTTTGTGAAAAGAAAATTAAGATAATAAACTATAATTTTAACAAGATGAAAAAATTAAATTTTAGCAAAATCATTAGTGCATTGTTTGCTGCATGTGTGGCATTCTCTTTTGCTTCATGTTCCGACGATGAAGATCCGAAGGTTGTCTTCCCCGATGTGCAAACCGTGGAATTCGATGAACCCGGAGAAAAAGATCTAACATTTACGGTGGACTACAATTGGTCGTTAGCCTCATCGGAAGAGTGGTGCACCCTTAAACTAGGCGATGCTGCCGAAGCGTCACAAGTTAGTGGTGTTGCCGGCACACACACCGTTAAAGTGCTTGTTGATGAAAATGCTTGGTCGTTCAGTGCCGCAGCAGCCAAACTAACCATGTCGGCAGGAGTAGATCAGAAAGTAATCGCAACCATTGAGCTAGCCGGAAAACCCTATGAAGTAACTATTACCGATGAGCTAGATGAAAAGAAAGATACCATCGGTTTTACATGGGACGAAGAAACAAACTTCTATGCCACAACAACCATCAATGCCACCCCAAATTTCAATTGGACAATTGCTAGCCTTCCCTCGTGGATAGTGGAAAGTGAAGATTCAATTAGCGGAACAGCTGGTGTGAAAAAAGAAATAACCTTCACCATTAATAATTACCAAACAACCAATGCTCAGGGTAAAGTGGAGTTTGCCGATGAAACAGGAGTGGTTCGAGCAACAGTTGATGTATCTTGTCCTGCCATGCCTGAAGGAAAAATCTTCTTCGGAATTACCGAATTAGAAAAAACAAGTCTAACTTTCGGACCAACAGGATTGAATTGGTGGGTTGAATTGCCCGATGGATCCGATTCAGAAGCTGTGGAAGGGGGCTACAAATTTAATGTCTATGCTAATGCAGCCGAAGAATTAAAGATTTTGTATTATAAATATTCAAGTAAAAAATTCACGGTGCTAAGCGACGAAACGAAATGGTTCTATGTTAATAACAACCGTGAAGAAGGTAAATTAGAAATAACAGTCGATGAAAACACCGCACTTACAAGTAATTCAGGAGCCCTCATTGTTGTTCCAAAATCAGTGTACGACGGCGAATTAGAAGGTGATTCGACAAATCTTTTCGACGCCAAGAAATACATTAAACCCGAATATGAGGGCTATTTCGCAACAACTGTGAGTCAGGAAGGAAACAAAGCCTTCAAAGTGCTTGATGCCGATAGCAAAGAAATTAACATTGAAAAAGACGCTACATCGACAAGCGAAGAGGTGTGGGTAATAACGCTCAGCAAAGCCTCAGTTCCCGACAAGTTAGTTATCACACCTGTTGACTATGCACTTGAAGAGGTGTCATTCAACACCAATCAAAAAGCAAGCTCACGCATTCCCTCGCCAAACACAGCATGGAGCGAACTAAGCATTCTTGCAAATGGCAAAAACATTGAGCTCACCAATATAAAAGCAAGTGCAGCCATCGGGTGCAACTACGATATAGAAGGCGCAGATTTCACCCCCTACAGCGAATTGTTCATCAATGTTTACTACGACATCATGCAACGTTCATATCGCCGCGTTAAGATCGTTTTCGTGGACTAAAAATGTACTAATAACCTACTTTTTAAAAAAATGCAAGGAGGGAGTAATCACACTGATTTACTCCCTTTTTTTGCGCCTTTCTCCGCATTGCTTGCATCATCATGGTGAAGCCTTTCTTCCTTTTGGGCGTGCCACCTTTGCCCAAGCCCAAGCTCGGCTTGGCAAAGCTGTCGTGCTTTCCGCTGCAATCTTTTCCCTTCTTTGGTCGGGAAAAGGATTTCCGCTGCAATCACTCACGCGGCTGCGCAAAGGAGAGAAAAAGGGGGAACAACGCAAGAAAGTGAAAGAAAAATCAAATAATTGAACTTTTTTATTATATTTGTGCTGAAAATTTGTTAAACAATTAAGAAAATAACATGACAAAAAGACTCCTTTTACTAGTAGCAATCGTGTCATCGCTCATGGCTAGCAACGCCAGAGCCGACGAAGGCATGTGGTTGCCATCGCTCATTTATAAAATGAACATTGGCGAAATGCAAAAAATGGGATTAAAGCTAACAGCTGACGACATTTACAATCTTAACAAATCAAGCATTAAAGATGCAATTGTGGCTCTCGACCGTGGCTCATGCTCAGGCGAAGTAATCTCGAACAAAGGATTGGTGCTAACAAACCACCATTGCGGTTTTGGCGAAATTCAAGCACACTCAACACCCGAACACGACTACCTTAAAGAAGGTTTCTGGGCAAAAACACTCGAAGAAGAACTGCCAAACCCCGGAAAAACCATGTCGTTTCTGGTGAGCGTGGAAGATGTTACTGCTAAAGTGCTAGCTAAAGTTAACAACAAAATGACTTATGAAGAACGCACTAAAGCCGTGAACGAAATTGCAGCCGAAATTCAAAAAAATGCAATTAAAGATACTCACTACGAAGCGCAAGTAAAATCATTGTTCTATGACAATCAGTATTTCCTATTCGTTTATGAAGTTTTTAAAGATATTCGCTTAGTGGGTGCTCCTCCTTCATCAATCGGAAAATTTGGTGGAGACACCGACAACTGGATGTGGCCTCGTCACACTGGCGACTTCTCAATGTTCCGCATTTATTGCGCTCCCGATGGAAAACCTGCTGAATACTCAAAAGACAATGTGCCTTACACTCCAAAACACCACCTCGAAATTTCTCTCGATGGTTATCAAGAAGGCGATTTCGCCTTTGTGATGGGATATCCTGGAACCACGCAGCGATACAAAACATCGTTCGGAATTATCGACGCTATGGAGGTAACAAACCAAAGTAGAATTGATGCTCGTGGACCAAAACTCGACATTATTCACGAATATCAAGCCACTAGCACTGCTGCTCGAATTCAATATGCCTCGAAAGCAGCACGTTGTTCAAACTACTACAAAAATGCAATCGGAATGAACAAAGGGCTTGAGGCTCTCGATGTGGTGGCACAAAAGCAAAAACTTGAATCGCAGGTTTTGAACTGGATTAACGAGGAGGCTTCACGCAAAGAAAAATATGGAAATCCGGTGAAAGAAATTCAAGAAACTTATGCCGATGATAGCGCCGCAAAGGCCTATGCATACATGCTTGAATGTTTCTTTGGTGGACCAGAAGCATTCAGATTTGCAGGAATGGCTAGAAACTTGCAAAAGGCTCTTGAAGAACAAAATCAAGAGAAAATTGATGCGTCGGTGAAAACAATTAAAGAGGCTATCGACCTTTATTTTAAAGACTATGATGCTGCAACCGATGAGAAAATTGCTGCCGCACTTACGCAAGTTTACAAAGATAATGTGAAGCAAAGCTATTATCCTTCATTCTTTAGTTTGATTAAAGATGGAAACAATGGTGCGTTTATGGCTAAGACTTTCGAAAAATCGTTCTTCGCTAATAAAGATGAATTGACGAAATTCCTCGACAGTCCGAAGTTGAAAACGCTTTTGAAAGACCCAATTTATCAAGTGGCATTGAGTCTTTACAAGCAAGTTGATGTGATTAATGAAGCGCAAAAGGAAAATTTACCAAAATTGGCGGAAGGTCGTCGCAAGTTTACTGCTGCTCGCATGGAAATGGAATCGGACAAAAATTTCTATCCCGATGCAAACAGCACCATGAGAATTTCTTTTGCAAAGGTGGGCGATTATAAGCCTCGCGATGGGGTGATGTATGACTATTATACTACTATTAATGGTTATGCTGAAAAAGAAATTCCTGGCGATGTGGAGTTTGATGTGCCTGCACGCATGAAACAACTTTATGATGCGAAGGATTATGGTAGATATGCCGACGAAAAGACGGGCGAATTGCACACTTGTTTTATTTCAAATAACGACATTACGGGTGGAAACTCAGGTTCGCCTGTTATGAACGCAAAAGGTCAGCTCATTGGAACGGCTTTCGATGGAAACTGGGAGGCAATGAGTGGCGATATTGCTTTTGAACATGTGTTGCAAAAGTGTATTAATGTGGATATTCGTTTTGTTCTTTGGACAATTGAAAAATATGCTGGTGCTACTAATTTAATTGAGGAAATGACGATTGTGAAATCGCCTAAGATTGCTGTTTGTCCTGCAAAACCTGCTAATTAATTGCATGTACTAAAATTGCTGGCTTGTGCTGGTTGAAAGGGGCGTTAACTTCTCGATTGCGAGGGGTTAACGCTTTTTTTGCTTTTTATTCGGCTTGTTTGTTTCTTCTCATAATCTAAGACCGTTGCACGGTCTTAATCCAACACGCCCGAAAAAGGGCGTTCCGTTCTAGTCGCAGCGCGACGACACCTCATTTTCCCCACAATTCATTGTGGGGATACAATGCGAAACTAATCATAGTGCCGTTAGTACGACACCATGAAATTCGTATTTATAATATCGCACCGAATTTAAATCAATCCCAACACACCCGAACCACATTCACGCACGGAGACGCATGCAATGCGTCTCTACGTTACGGCTATCCGCCGTTTCGGATTGCCATTCGGGATGATTACATGGTTGCATGTTTTGTATAATTTGATGATGTTTTGAAGTTTT